>WTKB01000099.1 GCA_011524575.1 Aquimarina sp. | reverse complement strand
TCACTTTAAAAAGATTTATATATCTCGATATACGCATCATTTAAAAGTAAACCAATAACGGTAAACTTCTGAATTACAGTTTGTATTCCCTTTAAACAAGCTCTAATATTATATAAATACGATCTTAAAATTATATTTATTATATTTATTAGACATTATTATTGAATAATAATAGTATTTTAGTCAAATAAACAAATATAATTTAAAAAATGAAGAAAATCATTTACGCATTACTTCTAACCCTAAGTATGCAAGTCATTTATGCAGGTGGGTATCGAGTAAGTTTGCAAGGGCAAAAATCATTAGCAATGGGTCATGCTGGTGTGGCATTGATCAACAGTGCAGAACTGGCTTTTTTCAACCCTTCAGGTTTAGTTTTTTTAGATAACAAACTTAATATCAGTGCAGGAGTAAGTGGTGTAAAAGCTACGACTAAATACCAAAATTTAGACACAAGACAAGCCTTTACAACAGAAAGCCCTATAGCAACACCTTTTTATCTTTACGGTTCTTACGAAGTTACAGATTGGTTAACGGCAGGAATCTCTGTATATACTCCTTATGGAAGTAGTGTTGAATGGCCTACAGGTTGGGCGGGTTCTCACCTTGTAAACAATATTGAACTTGCAGCAATTTATGTTAACCCTGTAGTAGCGTTTCAAATTTGTCCAAAATTTAGTATAGGTGGAGGTCCTATTTTTGTAACAGGTAGCGTAAACTTTAACAGAGACCGAGACCTTACCACTTCTAATATTGATGGCCGTACGGGTATTGAGGTTTCTAAAGATAATGTAACCAATTGGGGTTGGGTAGCATCGGCTACATTTAAACCTTTTGATGAGTTAGTAATTGGAGCAAGTTATAGGAGTCATATTGATATGAATGCAGAAAATGGCGAGGTAAGTTTTACTAATTTTGATTCGGCACCAGAAACTACTTTTAATGCGATGTTACCATTACCTGCCGAACTTTCTGTAGGATTGTCCATTCAAGCAAGTGAAAAATTACTTTTAGCTGTGGAATTTAACCACACCTATTGGTCAGAATACGAATCACTCACTCTAGAGTTTAGTGATGAACAATTAGGAACTTCTGTAAACCCAAGAAACTACGAAAACGCAACGACTTCTCGAATTGGTTTAGAATATACAGCTAGCGAGAAGTTCAAACTACGTGGAGGGTATTACTTTGATGAATCTCCTGTAGCTTCTGGTTTTTTCTCTCCTGAAACCCCAAGAAATGATGCTCATGGATTTACATCTGGATTCTCTTATGAGTTTAATGAAAAATGGGCACTTGATTTCTCCTTTTTATACCTACACTTCAACGAAGTGGATGAGTCGTATGATGCAGCTCCACAAGATGGAATTCCTGCCTTTTCAGGAACCTATAAATCTAATGTTTTTGTACCAGGTATTGGTGTAAGTTATAAACTGTAATTCTAAATCATGAAAAAAATTAATAAAATAGTAATTTCATTAGGTTGTTTAACAACTATTATTACAAGTTGTGAGCCTGAGTTTAATCAACCATTAGAGGATACTCCTATAGCAGAAGATATCGTACAAAGTAGCGGAGATGCTGACTTTTCTAAGTTTATTGCTTTAGGAGCATCTATTACTGCGGGATATAGTGATGGTGCCTTATTTATCGATGGACAAGATGTTGCTTTTCCAAAACTAATTGCTGAGCAAATGCAAGCTGCAGGAGGAGGCACATTTACTACTCCTTACATGAATGATAACATCGGTGGTTTTGCAGGAGTTTACGAAGATGAAGATAATACCATACCTACTTTTGCAAGTCGTTTTGTGTATAATTTTGCAGCAGGAGTACCTGAAAGAATCAATAATACGCCTGCAAATGACATCACAGCAAGTATTGCAGGAAACTACAGCAATATAGGGATTCCAGGAGCAAAAAGTTTTCATGCTTTAGCTACTGGTTATGGAAATCTAGAGGCGGTAACTTTAGGACTTGCTAATCCTTATTTTGCAAGGATGGCAACTTCCTCTACAGCTAGCATGCTCGAAGATGTTACTAGCCAAAACCCCACTTTTGTTAGTGTTTGGTTAGGAGGAAACGATATTCTTAGTTATGCTTCTTACGGGGGGCTTGGAGTATACCAAGATTCTCCACTGGTTTCTCCTTCTGAGTACGGTGATCAAGATATTACTAACCCTTTGCAATATCAAGGGATAATGCAAGCAGTTGTGTCTAATTTAGTAGTAGCAGGTGCAAACGGAGTGGTTTTGAACATTCCTTCCGTAACGGATTTACCTTTTTTTACAGCGGTAAATCATGATGTTATTCCTATGGATGCAGCAACAGCAACAGCAACAAACACGGCTTATGAAGCTTATAATGCAGGTTTATTAGCTATGCAAACTAATGGTTTTATAGATGCCGATGAAGTGGAAAAAAGAACCATTAATTTTGAGGCTTCCACAAGTAATGCTGTGGTAATAACTGACGAGTCACTTACAGATCTTACCGCATATGGATTGCCATCTATGCGTCAAGCAACAAGTGAGGATAGTATGCTGTTAACAGCAAGTAGTATTATAGGAACTCTTAAAGATGATACCGATCCAACAAGTGTTTATGGTGTGGGTGAGCCTTTAGGTGACGAATTTGTGCTAACTGCAGATGAACAAGAGCTTGTAACTATGGCAACAGAAAGCTATAACACGATACTAGAGGATTTAGTAGCTAATTATGATGGTATAATGCTTTTTGATGCAAATACTATAGTTAGCGAACTTAAAGAGTCGGGTATTAATTACGGAGAAGGAATGCTTTATGGTGTGATTGGTAGTGCTTTTTCGTTAGATGGAATACATCTTACTCCAAGAGGAAATGCTGTTTTTGCCAATAAAATGATAGAAGCTATTAATGATTACTTTGGTTCGACATTACAGGATGTAGACCCTACAATTTATAATACTGGGACACTGAAATAGCGTCTTATTTAAGCTATAATACCAATTGGTATAAAAACAAAAGCATCACTTTAATAGGTGATGCTTTTGCTTTTTTTATATTTATTTACCATTCCTCCTGATTAGTTTTATGTAAGAGCTTGTTTAAACTGAAAAGGAATGATTTATTACGGTAATTTGGAGTAAGAATTGGTATAAATACTTAATACACTAATTTTCTAGAAATTCAATACAATCGTTATAAAACTGTATGGGATTTTCAGCATGCAACCAATGTCCTGCCTTTGAAATTTCTTTGAGTGTATAGTTTGGGAAATGATGTGCCAGTAAAGGAAGGTCTGTTTCTAGAATATAATTTGAAGCGTCTCCTTTTAAAAACAAAGTTTCGTTTTCAAAAGAGGCTTTTTCACACAAAGCTTTACCAATTTCACTGTATTTGTCAGTGAGTGTTTTAAGCCCAACTCTAAGTTTGAGTTCTTTGTTAGCATCCCTAAATAAATTTTTGAGTAAAAATTGCCGAACCCCAACTTCTGAAATATATTTTTTCAGAAATTCATCTGCATAAGTTCTTGATGGTATAGGAGCCTTTTCAAGTTCGTTAAGTGCTTTTAAAATTTGCTGATGGTGTTCTGGATAAAACTTAGGCCCAATATCAGCCACGATTAATTTACGAACGCGTTCTGGGTATTTACAAGCAAATTCCATAGCTACTTTCCCCCCCATAGAATGTCCTAGAAGATATATAGATTCTAGGTTATGTGTGTCACAGAACTCTAGAAGATCTTCACTGAGATCATTGTATGAAAAATCTAAACTATGCGGACTTCTTCCATGATTTCTTTGATCAACAACATAAACATCAAATCCTTGCTCACAAAATTTTTTAGCATGGGTTTTCCAGTTATCACTCATCCCAAGAAAACCATGAAGAATTACAAGAGGCATTTTTGTACCACTAAAATGTTGTGCATGTAATTTCATAATAAATCTAAGAAGATAGGTTACATTAATTTTTTTAGATACATCTGGATGACATTTTCAAGTCCTAAATATAAAGATTCACAAATGAGTGCATGCCCTATAGATACTTCTTTGATAAATGGAATCTCTTTTTTTAAGAAAGCTATATTTTCTAATGATAAATCATGACCTGCATTAAGTCCGAGTTCAAATTCGTTGACTGCCTGTGCAGATTTAACATAAGGAGCAATGGCTTTTTTAGGGTTTTTAGGATAACGATTCGCGTAATTTTCGGTATAGAGTTCTACACGATCAGCCCCTACTATTTTGGCACCTTCAATCATTCTAATTTTAGGGTTTACAAAAATTGAAGTACGAATACCATTTTGTTTAAACTCACTCACCACCTCACTTAAAAAACTACGGTGTGTAACGGTATCCCACCCGGCATTACTGGTAAGATTTTCTGGGGCATCAGGCACTAAAGTAACTTGTTCTGGTTTGTTTTTAAGTACTAATTCAATAAACGGCTTCGTAGGATTTCCTTCAATATTAAATTCATTAGTAACTACTTTTCGTAGTTCAGGAATATCGTCATAACGTATATGTCTTTGGTCTGGACGAGGGTGTACGGTAATACCATCTGCTCCGAAGTTTATGATATGTTGTGCAACTTCTGTTAAATTTGGAACATTACCTCCTCGTGCATTCCGTAAAGTAGCAATTTTGTTTATATTTACACTGAGCTTTGTCATTTAAAATTGTCTTTAATTAAGATTATAAGCTTGTTTAAAATAAAGGTCAAAGATATGAATTTAGAAATACAGGACGAGTTAACTCGATTAACATTACAGTGTAAAGTTGAGAAAGTTCAACAATTATTCGACAAACAAACTTTTCAGCATCTTCCAGTACTAGATGGTTATCGGTATTTGGGTTGTATCTCGGAGTTAGATATTCGGACTTTTGATACCGAAAAAACACTAAAAGATTACCAAGATTATTTTGAAAAATTTTTTGTAAAAAAAGAAGTTAATCCCTTAGAAGTGTTACAAGCTATTAGTAATCATCAAACTAATATTATGCCTGTATTGTGTGATGATCAATTGGAGTATTTAGGATATTACGATTTAAATTCCGTATTGGATATTTTTACTGATATGCCTTTTTTAAGTGAATATGGTAATATTATCGTTGTACGTAAAGGGGTAAATGATTATTCTTTTAGTGAGGTTTCTCAGATTGTAGAATCTAATAATTTAAAGTTATATTCTATGTATATCTCTAAAATGGATCATGATGTTGCTGAGCTTACCCTAAAAGTAAGTGATGGCGACTTAAATGCCGTATTAAGAACTTTTAGACGTTATAGCTATGAGGTGATGTCTAGTTATTTTAATGATATGTATTTAAATGATCTTAAATCAAAGTCTAGGTACTTGGGAAGGTATCTGAATATTTAGATATTTAGCGATTGTTTAAAAAATTTACAATTTTAAAAATGATTTTAAGCTCATGAAAATAGCTATATATGGACAGTTTTACCATCAAAATTCTGGTAAATATATTGTAGAACTGTTAGGAATTTTAAAAAAAAATGAAGTAGCTATTTATATTGAAGAAGACTTTCTAGCACTTTTAAAAGAAAATTACCCGCTTATTACGAAAAAAAACTTCCGTTTTGATACCTTTAAAACTTTAGATGCTTCTTTTAGTTTATTTATAAGTATAGGAGGTGATGGAACGATTTTAAAAACACTTTCTTTAGTTAAGGATTTAGGAACTCCAATTATAGGTATCAACACAGGTCGGTTAGGTTTTTTAGCAACTATGGGTAAAGAAGCTATTGAACAGCATATTGAAGAATTTTTGAAAGGCAATTATACCCGCTCTTCAAGAACTGTTTTAGAAATAAGTACTACGTGTGAAAACCAAGATTTTGATAAATTTGGCTATGCTTTAAATGAAATTACTGTAAGTAGGCAAAACACAACTTCCATGATTACGGTTCATACGCAATTAAATCAAGAGTTTTTAACTTCTTACTGGGCTGATGGGCTTATTGTTTCTACACCAACAGGTTCTACAGGATATTCTTTGAGTTGTGGAGGACCTATTGTGCTTCCTCAAACTTCTAGTTTAATACTTACCCCTATTGCTCCTCATAATTTAAATATGCGACCATTAGTTATTCCTGACGATAAACATATCGAACTACAAATATCAGGTAGAGAAGAGGAGCATTTAGTTTCTTTGGACTCCAGGACATATACCGTGTCTAACAATTCTAAATTATATATTCGTAAAGCAGGTTTTAAAATGAATTTAGTACAAATTCCTACAAATAGTTTCTTAGTGACTTTGAGGGATAAAATCCTCTGGGGAGCTGATCAGCGTAATAATACCAATTCTTCTTTTTTGTAAGAACTTGTTTGAGAGCTTATTTAAGAAAGAAGCTCCGAAGAGCTTCTTAATAGGAGCTGCCTCTCTTAAAGATTGGCTGCATTTTAAATATCATTGCGTAAACGAACATTAGTGTTGTTACAAGGCGTGAACAAATGTACCTAATAAAATTAGCAATAGCAATAGCCATACTAACCTCAACCAAAACTAAAATTTCAATAATTCAATTTAAGATCTATAAAAGTATAATCAAGACCTACCCTTTTCCTATCCAACTTCAATTCCTAAACGGTTCAATTAAAAGGTAATTCTTACCTATACAATTTCGTATAATCTTAATGAAGATCCGTTGGCAAATACTCTTTTTTTATCAGATGAGGAAATAGCTTTGCAAAACGATGAAAACGACGTTTAGAAACTCTTTTTACATAAGGATGATTAGGGTTTCTACGTTCAAAATCTTGATGATAAGCCTCAGCTTTCCAAAAATGCTCAAAATCTTTTATTTCGGTAAGAATTTTCTTGGAATAACTGCGTTGCAACTTCTTTTTAGTACAAGAAACAATCTGATGTTGTTCGTCTGAGGTAGTAAAAATCATGGAACGATATGGCGTGCCAATATCAGGACTTTGACCAAAAGTTGTAGGGTCTTGCGTGGCATAATACACATCAACTAAGGTCTGATAACTAATAATTTTAGGATTAAAAATAACATGAACTGTTTCTGAATGTCCTGTACTTCCTTTTGATACTTGTTTATAAGTAGGGTTTTTGACATGCCCACCTGCATAACCCGATTCTGCACAAGTAACCCCTACTAAACTTTCAAAAATCACCTCAACACACCAAAAACAACCACTAGCAAAATAAGCGTGCTCTAGCGGCGGCATTTCTTTATTTTCATAAATTTTTGAGGTGTTTTGAGAAAATAGATAAGATACTGGAAAAACCAAACTACAAACAAGTACTCGAACTGTATTTAAAAACATATTCACCAAAATTAAAGACACAAACTCTTTAAAAATAAGGAATTTCCCATGTATTTTCTAAAGAATACCAAAGTTTACCTTCAGTAACTTTTAAAGGCGATTCAAAATTATTCGTAAATAAGCTTCCTGTTCCGAGTCCTTGTGGTGTATTTTTATCCGTGACTAAATAAGTAAGTTGTGCAATAGCAGATAAGCCAACATTACTCTCCAATGCACTGGTAATCCAGTATTTTATATTTTTAGAATCGGCAAGACGCATCCATTCTTTAGATCCTGAAAAGCCTCCGATTAAACTGGGTTTTAAAATAATGTATTGAGGATTAATTTCTGATAACAGATGTGTTCTCGACGCTAAGGTATTTACACCTATAAGTTCTTCATCAAGAGCAATAGCTAAAGGGCTTTTTGCACACAATACCTGCATAGCTTCTATTTGCCCTTGTTTTATAGGTTGCTCAATACTGTGGAGATCTAAAGTACTTAATCTTTTCAATTTTTCTAATGCCTCATCAGCAGAAAATGCCCCATTAGCATCCACTCGGAGTTCAATATCCTCTTTAGAAAATTCGCTTCGAATATCTTTTAACAATTGATACTCAGTTTCAAAATCCAAAGCTCCAATTTTAAGTTTAATACACGTAAAACCTGCTGAAATCTTTTCTTTTATTTGGGCTTTTATAAAATCCTTTGACCCCATCCATACCAAACCATTAATCGGTATCGATTGCTCAGATTTCGTAAACTCGGAACCCCAAAGCTCTAAAGGATGTGTTAAAGAGGTTAAACTTTTAAAAGCTTGTTCTACACCAAACTGAATACTTGGGTAATCAATGAGCTGTGCTAGTAAATAAGTAACTCCTTTATTAATATGTTTACATACCCAAGCTAATTTCTGCTGGTATTCAGGAGTATCATCACAACTAAGTCCTCTAAACAAACCACATTCCCCAATACCTTTACACCCATTACGCTCTAAAACAAGAAACCAAGTTTCTTTTTGCGTAAGTACTCCTCTTGATGTACCACTAGGAGTTTTGAAATCTAATAAATATCTATGATAATTCGCTTTTATCATTTGGATTTGGTTTTTGTTAATTAAGAGCTTGTTTAAAGGGAATACAAACTGTAATTCAGAAGTTTAAGGTTTT
>WTKB01000009.1 GCA_011524575.1 Aquimarina sp. | reverse complement strand
TAGAAAGGAAAAAGAAACGATTTATTATATCGATTTTAAAGATTAATTGGTATTAAATACTAATTTAAATTTTTTACAAAATATAACGTATAGTTATGATACTTAACGAACATTTAGAAAGAAAAGGGAATATTTTTCCTTTAAAAATAGTTAGTTATAATAAGCAGTTAGATAGCTTTTACTTCACTACAGAAAATAATGTTACCCTAGAAGTTAAGGTATTAAGGGATAGTGTTATTCGTTTTAGATACACTACAGTTAATAAATTCGAAGATGATTTTTCGTATGCTATTGACAAAAAAATGCTTGAAGGTTTTGGATATAATTTCTTAGAAATTGAAGAAAAAGAAGCAGAATACTTGATTACTACTGCTAAAGTGGTAGTTTCAGTTTCAAAAGAAAACTTAAAAATTAAAATTACAGATTCTCAAGATGGAAAATTAATTCTTCAAGACGAATTAGGTTTTCATTGGGAGGAAAATTATGAGAAAGGTGGAGACATTATAAAAATGAGTAAAGTATCGGAAGATGCAGAGTGTTTTTACGGATTAGGTGATAAGCCAGAGCATTTAAACCTTAAAGGAAAACGTTTCCAAAATTGGGCAACAGATTCGTATGCTTTTGGCAAACACACTGATCCGATTTATAAGGCGATTCCTTTTTATATTGGTTTACATCATCAAAAAGCTTATGGTATTTTCTTTGATAATACTTTTAAATCTTACTTCGATTTTTGTCACGAAAGACGTAATGTAACAAGCTTTTGGGCACAAGGAGGGGAGATGAATTATTATTTCATCTATGGTCCAGACTTACAAGAGGTATCTGTAAAATATACCCAACTTACAGGTGTTCCTGAACTTCCACCACTTTGGGCACTTGGTTTTCATCAGTGTAAATGGAGTTACTATCCAGAGGCTAAAGTAAAGGAGATTACTTCGAATTTCAGAGACCTAAAAATCCCGTGTGATGCTATTTATTTAGATATTGACTACATGAATGGATTTAGGTGTTTCACTTGGGATAATGAGAAGTTTGAGAACCCAAAACGAATGCTTCAAGAACTAAGTGATGAAGGTTTCAAAACAGTGGTTATTATCGATCCAGGTATAAAGATAGATTATAATTACGACGTTTTTCTTGAAGGTTTAGAAAATGATTACTTCTGTAAACGTGCTGATGGTCCTTACATGAAAGGAAAAGTTTGGCCAGGAGAGTGTTATTTTCCAGATTTTACACGAGCGGAAGTACGTGAGTGGTGGGCAACGCTTTTTAAAGGGCTTGTCGAAGACGATAATGTCCACGGGGTTTGGAATGATATGAACGAACCTGCAGTAATGGACGTACCAGGGAAAACTTTCCCAGATGATGTGCGTCACGATTACGATGGGCATCCTTGTAGTCACCGTAAAGCCCATAATATTTATGGGATGCAGATGGCTCGTGCTACTTACCATGGGGTAAAGCGTTTTGCGTATCCAAAACGTCCGTTTGTAATTACACGTTCGGCATATTCAGGAACTCAGCGTTATTGTAGTACTTGGATGGGAGATAATGTAGCTACATGGGAGCATTTAGTAATTGCTAATATCCAAATGCAAAGAATGTCACTTTCTGGATATTCTTTTGCTGGAAGTGATATAGGAGGTTTTGCCGAGCAACCTAATGGGGAACTTTTTGCTCGTTGGATTCAACTTGGAGTATTTCATCCATTTTTTAGAGTACACTCCAGTGGAGATCATGGAGAGCAAGAGCCTTGGTCATTTGGTGAAGAAATTACAGATGTTTCTAGAAAATTTATCGAATTACGTTATAAGTTATTACCATACATTTATACGGCATTTTGGGAATATATTACCTATAGTGTACCGATGTTAAAATCTCTTGTGATGTATGATCAGGAAGATTCTCAAACCTATTACCGTACGGATGAATTTGTTTTTGGAAACTCTATTTTAGTTTGCCCTATAAATGAACCAAATGCTAAAGGAAGACGTGTATATATTCCTAGAGGGACATGGTATAATTTCTGGGATAATACCACGGTGCAAGGTGGTAAAGAATATTGGGTTGATGCAGATTTAGATAGTATGCCTTTATTTATAAAGTCTGGAGCAATTATTCCTAAGTATCCTGTACAACAGTATGTAGGAGAGCAAGAAATTACAGAACTTACATTAGACTGTTACTTTGCTATAGATTCTCATAAATCAGTAATTTATGAAGATGATGCAGATGGTTATGGTTATAAGAAAGGTAAATTCATTAAGACAGATCTATTGTATTTGGGTAAAAAAGATGAAATTATCATTCAGCAACATAAATCAGGAACTTATAAGAGCACTTGTGAAAGTTATAAAATACGTCTGATTGGAAATCCTTTTGAGAAGATCAAATATATTGAGATCAATAATGTGGTGACAGATATTCCAGTTACTTATACTCCAGAGGGGGTTGCGGAGCTAGAA
>WTKB01000239.1 GCA_011524575.1 Aquimarina sp. | reverse complement strand
CATTAAGTACATCTTTCCCTTTTTCGGATAAAAACTTCTCACAAATAATCCTTGGTTTAATGTTTTTGTATGCCCATTCATAACCTACTTTTTCATATTGATTATGAGAAAGCCATTTGTTTAATTTGTTTTTTACATCAGGAATATTCAATTCTTTTTTGTTTTCAACTATTAAGTTTAAACTACTACCATGAACTCCTTTTAATACAAAAGAGTTAGGTAGTAAATCAAAATTTATAGTCTCCACATTATCATATACACCGTAAAGTTCGTTTAAATATGATGCGCCAATTTTTTCTGTAACATATTCTCTAACAGTATATTTACAGGCTAATTTTGTGAGTAATGGGTTTTGATAGTTCAGTTTAAGCCACTGGATTTTTTCGTTAAATTCAACGGGTGATTTTAAATTTAGTTTTTTACCAGTATAGTAGTGGTGCCTAATCTTTAAAAGTGTGGGTACAGGTAAAAATTTAAAGTTTTTTAAAACTCTGAAGATTAATTTTTTTAAAGCCATAATTTTTTAAAATAATTATATTTTTTTCTAAGTTTTATTTTTCTAATTAGGTTTAAGGGTTTTCTTTTTAAACTATTTTTTTCATTATTTAAGAAAAAATTATGACTTGCATCAATAACACGTTTACTTGATTTGCCATCAAAATAAGGATGTTCATTATTGATAAATAGTTCAATGTTTTTAATAAGTTCTTCAGTTGGTGATTAACCTCTTTTTATAGCATCATCTAGCTCGATTTCATTTGTAATATTAATCATATAAGACATGGGAACCCTATTGTTGAAAGTAATTACAGGCTTTTTTTGAAGAATAAATTCTGTTATCATTGAAGTGGTGTCTGTAATCATAATATCGGCCTCTTGTAAAGCTGATAAATCCTCAAGAAAATCAATATACTTAACGTTATTATGCTTTGTAAGAGTTTTAAATTTTTCAACAATATTGGGGCACATTTTAGGGTGTAAATTGATTATCCAATTTTTATCATTTTTTTTAATTAGACTTTCAATTTTTTTGTAAAAATGTGCATTGTGAGCTAAACTTAGGGCTTCAGTAAATGTTGAAGCAATAAACACAACGGGTTTTTCGGATTGATTCTTTTTTAAAGGAAATAACATATCTACTTTAGACCAACCAGTTTCAACGACTTTAAAATGTTGATGCTTTTTTTCAAGTTTCTTAAACTCTTGAGTTGTAGAAGGACCTTGTGTGCAGTATAAATCAAACCACCCCCTAATTCTAAAATGCCCTTTATTTTTATTTCTTTTATTTACACTAAAACCATGAAATAGCTGAACTTTAATTCCCGGAAAAAAATGGGGAACTTCATTTGAGGATGACAAAATGATATCAGGATCATAATTTAAAACATCCTCAATTGATTCTAAATATTTGTCATCAGCTTTTAAATATTTTTTATCATTCAAATTATCTAAAAACCATACAACGTCAAAACCTCTAGTTTTAATTTCTTTACTTAAAGGTCTAGCTATAGGGAAACCGTATTTATATGAAATGTGTAATAGATACTTAGGCATTAGGCAAATATAATTATTTGCATGTTCCGCATGTATATATATTAAAAGCTTTTAGTGTAAAGTATTATAATATTATAACTTTGTTACTTATTCATTATAAATTAAACTACATTGGATAATTTGCACGAACAAATTAAAGAAAAGCTAAGTACCATAAAAAACTTAGATGAAAGTCAAATTCTTCAAAACAAAAGGAATTTTGTTTTTATTACCTCTTTATCCAATGACCTTAAAGTAGTAGTTAAATTATTTAAAAAGCCTAATTACATTAATAGAATTGTTTACGGATATTTTAGGTCAAGTAAAGCTAAAAGATCTTTTAATTACGCTAAAAAGTTAACAGAACTTGACTTAGGTACACCAAAGCCCATATCATATTTTGAACAAAAGAGCATATTAGGTTTAAGTGATAGTTATTATTGTTGTGAATTTGTACAATATGACTTTACTTTTAGATATTTAACCACTAATGATCAGGTTGATGATTTTGATAATATTATCAGAGAGTTTACTCGTTTTACATTTAACTTACATGAAAAAGGGGTCTATTTTTTAGATCATTCTCCTGGAAATACTTTAATAAGAAAACCTAAAGGTCCTGATAAAGGATATGAGTTTTTTTTAGTAGATCTTAATAGAATGTTGTTCAAAGATCTTAGCTTAAATGATAGAATTAAAAATTTTTCTAGACTAACTAAAAGAAAAGATATCATTAAAATTATGAGCGATGAGTATGCACTACTTATAGAGGAAGACTTTGAATTAATTTATGATATGATGTTGTTAGAGGTTCAAAAATT
The DNA here is from genome assembly GCA_011524575.1 of Aquimarina sp. Classification (GTDB taxonomy): domain Bacteria; phylum Bacteroidota; class Bacteroidia; order Flavobacteriales; family Flavobacteriaceae; genus Aquimarina. The sequence goes on along the minus strand of WTKB01000239.1, from coordinate 127 downwards.
TCAGGATAAATTTTTTAGAAAAAAGAGATTGAAGAAAAAGCTAAAGTTTTGGAAATGAAGCGTGAAATTTTAAAAAAAATACTGTTAGCTCCATTTTTATTTTTAATTTTTATCTATCAGGCATTTA
>WTKB01000227.1 GCA_011524575.1 Aquimarina sp. | reverse complement strand
CCCAATAAATGAGAATAAAAAGAGGTAACTTTTTCTTAAGTTGACAGCATTGAGCGTCACGCTCGTATTCCAAAACAAAGTGCTTAAAGTGTTTTGTTATATAGTGTTTTTAATTTTATGTAAATCTATAATATGTTGGTAATTAGCTTTATGCTCGTGAGATCGGGGCTGACCCAGGAGTATTCTCATTACCATCTCAATAGTTTAAATATGAAGAAAGCGTATCTAATTTTTACAATACTTGGTTTTGCGTGTTGTTTTGTTATTCTAAAATTTTTTGAATTAATTATTTCTTTTTTAGACTTTCTTTTTGGCTTAAGTCATGATGATACTTTATCAGTTTTTTATGGATCTTTGGTTTTAATTTGTATTTTATATCATCTTTGGAAAAGATTTAGAAACAAAGACGATTAATGGCTTAATATCCTCGCTCGTATTCCAAAACAATGAATGTAAAGTATTGTTTTACAGTGTTTTTACTTTATGTAAATCTATAATATGTTAGCAACTAATGTGATTAAAGAGATGAGTTTAAAATAGAACACCTATAAAAAAACCCTCATTTAAAAACTAAATGAGGGTTTTAAATAGTAGCGAGAACGGGAATTGAACCCGTGACCTCTGGGTTATGAATCCAACGCTCTAACCATCTGAGCTATCTCGCCAAACATATTTGTTGTTGTGGGTGCAAATATATAAATAAAATTCAATTCACAAACATTTTATTTTAATTTTTTTCCGTCTTCTTGATAAGAAGCATTAAATCACTTATATTGTAAAAATAATTTACAATAATTTTAAACAAAAAATATGTCGGATAAAGTAAAATACGAATTAGAATATGTAATACATGCCTCTCCAAAATTGCTTTTTAACTACATATCCTCAGCATCAGGATTATCAGAGTGGTTTGCAGATAATGTTAATTCCCGTGGTGAGCTATTTACTTTTATATGGGATGATTCTGAAGAACAAGCAAAACTTCTTCAAAAAAAGAATAACGAAAAAGTACGCTTTAAGTGGTTAGAAGATGAAGAAGAGTCTTATTATTTTGAAATTGGGATTCAAGTAGATGAAATTACTAAAGATGTTTCTTTAATTGTAATTGATTTTTCTGAAGAAGATGAACTTGAAGAAAACAAAATGCTTTGGAACAATACCATTACTAATTTAAAACAAATCATTGGATCTATATAAGTACGGAAAACAATTACATTTTTTTTATAATACCTTACAACACCTCATAACTCCATTTGTTTATGATTAATTTTAACGGTAATATCCTTACCGATAAAGACAGTCAACTTCAAGTTTCACATCGAGCTATAGCCTATGGTGATGCCCTTTTTGAAACTTTAAAAGTTGAGCCAAACCACACTATTTGTTTTTGGGAAGCACATTATTTTAGGTTAACTGCTTCCATGCGAATTTTACGTATGAAAATCCCTAGAAATTTCACTCCAGAGTTTCTAGAAAGTGAAATAAAAAAAACCATTGAGAGTAATGGTATTCCAAAAACAGCTACACTGCGCGTAAAGTTAACCATTTACAGGGATGCAGAAGGGCTGTATTTACCTAATAGTCGCGAGATAGGCTATTTTATAAGTGTTTCTAAGATTAATGCTAATGTGCAGAATAATGCATATCAAGAAGTAACATTATTTAAAGATTATTATTTAGCACCAGGTTTACTTAGTACGGTTAAAACTACTAATAAATTACTACATGTCTTATCTAGTATTTTTGATGAAGAAAATAACTTTGATAATGCTCTTATCTTAAATACAGATAAAAAAGTAGTTGAAGTAAGCAACGGGAATCTTTTCCTTGTAACAAAAGCAAATGAAATTGTGACTGCCCCCTTAAGTGATGGTTGTATTAATGGTGTTTTCAGGAAACAACTTCTAGAACTTGCTTCAAAAAATACCGACATTAAAGTTGTGGAACGCAGTATTTCTCCTTTCGAACTCCAAAAAGCTAATGAACTTTTTGTAACAAATGTAATTAGAGGGATTACGCCTATATTAAAATACAAAAAGAAAACTTTTGAAACTACATGGAGTACCAAACTTACTGAAATGATCAACAACACCTACCAAACTCAATATCCACTTTAATTATAGTTTTTTGAAAAATCATATAATAAAGCTATATACGTATATTTGAATTTTAAACTACTTTTATGAAATTTGAAATCACAGCCTCAGATCCACTTTCGAGTGCAAGAGCTGCAACCCTAACCACAGACCACGGACCTATACAAACACCTATTTTTATGCCTGTAGGTACTGTAGCTACAGTAAAAGGGGTGCATCAAAAGAGCTTGGAGCAAGAAATTAATGCTGATATTATTTTAGGAAATACCTACCACTTGTATTTAAGACCTGGGGTTTCTATTATGGAAAAAGCAGGAGGATTGCATAAATTTATGAATTGGAATCGAAATATACTAACTGATAGTGGTGGTTATCAGGTATATTCTC
>WTKB01000284.1 GCA_011524575.1 Aquimarina sp. | reverse complement strand
GTATAAAGGATATATAATCTTTTGTAGCTTGGTCTTGATCTTGATCTAAAGTAGTACTCGAAGCTTCTTGTGACGGTAATGAAAATTCTGTAGTTTCTTCTGTTGGCATAATTAAAAGATGTTTGGAAAAAATATATTTGTGATATACGTAACTTGTGTAAACAAGTTAATTATAATATGTAAATAAAACAAATTTTCATGTATTGATGTTTAAACACTTATATTATATACACAAATAATTTACAACCTAGATATTCATCATTTAAACATCTATTTTTATAACTGAAGCACACTAAAAAATTAATTTTGAGCCAACATGAGTTTTAAGATAACTAGTTTTTAAAATTAAATGCTTTGAAATGTAATTATAATTAACTACAAGAATGTTAAAAGCTAATTTTACACCTATTTTAATTTTTTAGCTAAAAGCCGTCAATTAAAATATTTCATAGGTTTTTTTAGGCATTTTTTAGAGTAATAGGCATACTTAATAGAAATTCCCTATTTTTGAAGCTGTATAAAACATTAAAAAATGACAGATCTACAGATTAAACCCGGTGTTGTAACAGGTAAAGATTTAGAAACTCTTTATGCATATGCCAAAGAAAAAGGATTTGCACTTCCTGCAGTAAATGTAATTAGCTCTAGCTCGGTAAACAGTGTTTTAGAGACTGCTGCAAAATTAAATTCCCCTGTAATTATTCAGTTCTCTAACGGAGGTGCACAGTTTAATGCGGGTAAGGGATTATCAAATGAAGGTGAAAAAGCAGCTATTGCAGGTGCTATTGCTGGAGCAAAGCACGTACACCAAATGGCAGAAGCTTATGGCGTTCTTGTTGTACTTCACACCGATCATTGTGCAAAAAAATTATTACCTTGGATTGACGGATTATTAGATGCAGGGGAGCAATTTTACAAAGAAAATGGCAAACCTTTATTCTCTTCTCACATGATTGATCTTTCCGAAGAGCCTTTAGAAGAGAACATTGCTACTTGTAAAGAATATTTAAAGCGTATGTCAAAAATTGACATGTCTTTAGAAATAGAACTAGGAGTTACTGGTGGTGAAGAAGATGGTGTAGATAACACCGATGTTGATGTTTCTAAATTATACACCCAACCAGAGGAAGTAAACTACGCTTACGAAGAACTTATCCAAGTAAGTGATCAATTTACAATTGCTGCTGCTTTTGGTAATGTTCATGGTGTATATAAGCCAGGAAATGTGAAGTTAACTCCTAAAATTCTTGACAACTCTCAAAAATTTGTGAGTGAGAAGCACGGTTTAGGAAATAACCCAATTAACTTCGTATTCCATGGTGGTTCTGGTTCTACACTAGAAGAAATCAGAGAGTCTATTGGATATGGTGTAATTAAAATGAATATTGATACTGATTTACAATTTGCATATTGCAAAGGTATTTTAGCATATATGCTGGAGAAGCAAGATTACCTTAAGACACAGATTGGTAATCCTGAAGGAAGTGAAATTCCTAACAAAAAGTTCTATGATCCAAGAAAATGGATCAGAGAAGGTGAAAATACTTTTTCTGCACGTTTAGAAAAAGCATTCCAAGATCTTAATAACATCAATACTTTATAGATTATTAATTAATAACTAGTTAGTTATAAATAATAAAGTCTTCAATAAGAGCTTGTTCTAACTCAATGCTTCCTGTATTCAAAACCTTAAAACTTTTGAATTAGGGTTGGCAATGAGTTAAAACAAGCTCTAACTTTGAAGAAATAAGTGTTCATTTCTTTCAAATTATTGGAGATTCTAGTTTTTTTTGTTTCACTAAACAATCTTTCATGGCTTGGTTTAAACGTAAAGAAAAAGGGATTCAAACTCCTACCCAACAAAAAAAAGACGTACCTAAAGGACTTTGGTATAAGTCTCCAACAGGAAAAGTAATCGAGGCTAAAGAACTCGAAAAAAATTTTTATGTAAGCCCAGAGGACGACTATCATGTACGTATAGGTAGTGCGGAATACTTTCAAATTCTTTTTGATAATAACGAGTTTACAGAACTTGATACTGAAATGGTTTCCAAAGATCCATTAGAATTCAAGGATAAAAAAAAATATACCGATAGGTTAAAAGCAGCACAGAAAAAAACCAAATTAAAAGATGCAGTACGTTGTGCTGTAGGACTTTCTAAAGGTAAAAAACTTGTAATTGCTTGTATGGATTTTGCTTTTATTGGAGGATCTATGGGAAGTGTTATGGGGGAGAAGATAGCAAGAGCAGTGGATTACGCTATTGCACACAGCTTACCTGTAATGATTATTTCTAAATCTGGAGGGGCTCGAATGATGGAAGCAGCACATTCTTTAATGCAAATGGCTAAAGTTTCTGCAAAACTGAGTTTACTTTCTAGAAAAGGACTTCCTTATATTTCTTTATGTACCGATCCTACCACAGGAGGAATCACAGCTTCGTTTGCAATGTTAGGAGATATAAATATTGCAGAGCCAAAAGCA
>WTKB01000233.1 GCA_011524575.1 Aquimarina sp. | reverse complement strand
GTTTTGCCTATGGAGGATTTAAAAACAGAGAAATATACAACCCAGAAGTACCCCCAAATCTAAATATGACTAAAGAAGAATATAAAAATTCTACAGCTCCTTCTATTAATCATTTTTATGAAAAATTATTTCTTTTAAAGGATAGGATGAACACGGTAACTGGAAAAAAAATCGCTCTCGAACGCCATGAATTTATGGAATTATACGTTAATCAACTTTTTAAAGAAATTCAAATTAACATAGATTATAATAAGTTTTTTTAATGTTTAGGACAACTTAACCTAAGTGATTAACTTATTAATAATCGTATATCTTTTCATAATTCAAAACTCTACTCCTTAGTTAAATAATTAGAAAAAACTATTGTTTTTTAACCCCAAAATAAGCAATACAAATCACTATATTTACAATAAGCTATATATTAATACAATAAGTTAAACACTTATTGAACATATTACATATATTTAGTTTATTAGTTTACACTGAAAGACCTCCTAATTTGGAGGTCTTTCTTTTTACCATTTTACAAATGGATTTTTTACTAATTGTGAATTATAATATTTTACATCACCCGTAACCTCTTTTCCTAACCATATGGGCTTATTAAAACTTTGTTCTTCACTGTGTAACTCTATCTCAGCTATTACTAAGCCTTGATTATCTTCTAAAAACTCATCAACTTCATATATACTACCTAAATAATTAACTTCATATCTATATTTAGCTATTGCACCTGGCTCACATAATAAAAATAATTCTTCAGCTTCTTTCAACGAAACTTCTTTCTCCCATTCATACCTTGATATACCCGAAGCATTACCCTTTCCTTTAATGGTTAAAACACCTTTATCACCTTTTAACCTTACCCTTACACTACGATTTGGATCACTGTTTAAATAAGCTTGTTTGATATAGGTTTTCTTCAAATAACTATCTTTATATGCATTAGAATGCACTAAAAACTTTCTCTCTATCTCAATCATAAATAAAATTATTACAATAAAGTTATTCTAATTATTATTTTGGCAATATGCAATATCCTTTCGACATATCAAGAAAAATAATACACATTGACATGGATGCATTTTATGCTTCGGTTGAACAATTAGACCAACCAGAATTAAAAGGCAAACCTATCGTAGTTGGAGGATCAAAAGAAAGAGGAGTCATTGCAGCCGCAAGCTATGAAGCTAGAAAATATGGTGTAAAAAGTGCTATGAGTGGAAAAATTGCCAAAAAATTATGTCCTGATCTAATATTCATTAAACCAAATTTTAAAAGGTACCAAGAGGTTTCAAAACAAATTAGAGCCATTTTCAATTCATATACTGAATTAGTAGAACCATTAGCGCTAGACGAAGCTTATTTAGATGTTACGAACAACAAAAAAAACAACAATAGCGCCACAAACATAGCTCAAGAGATAAGACAACTAATATTTGATGAAACTGGATTAACAGCTTCTGCAGGAATTTCTATAAATAAATTTATTGCCAAAATTGCTAGTGACTACAATAAACCAAATGGACAAAAAACTGTAAAACCTAAAGAAGTTTTAAATTTTCTAGAAAAACTTGATATTAAAGAGTTTTATGGGATAGGAAAAGTTACTCAAAAAAAAATGTATGAACTTGGAATATATAACGGATTAGACTTAAGAAATCAAAGTTTAGAGTTCCTAAAAAGTCATTTTAAAAAATCCGGAACATACTATTACAACATAGCCAGAGGAGTACATGATAGTGAAGTTAAACCCTTAAGGACAAGGAAATCCATTGGAGCAGAAAGAACTTTTACTAAAAATCTAACCTCGGAAGTATATTTAAAAGATAAACTAAAAGAGCTTTCTGAAGAAGTATCTAAAAGATTAGAAAGTAAAAAATTAGCTGGAAAAACTATTACTTTAAAAATAAAATACAGTGATTTCACTACAGAAACCAGATCAAAAACTTTAAAATACTTTATTAAGGATAATTTGTTAATTTTTGAAGAAAGCCTTCAACTATTATTAAAATCTAAAATTAAGAACTCTGTAAGGTTAATTGGTATATCATTCACAAATCTAAATATCAACAAAGAGGAAAGTGAACCGACCAATCAACAACTTACCCTTAAATTTTAATTTAATAAATAATCTTTGAAATGTTCCATTTTGAATGGAAACATTTAATACGAGTTGTGGATTAAAATTTCGTATAAATAGATTAGATTATTTTCCGCAAGAATAAGGCAAAAAAATCAAGTGTAGCCATAGCTACAGTTTCTTTTTTTAACGCCATTATAGTAGAAAAAGAAATAATGTATATGCGAAATTTTGATTCGTAAATCGTATAAGAACATATTAAAGATAAAAAAACTACTCAAATGAGTATAATTATTTTAACAAAAAAGAAATGTAAAAAAAATGCCATCTTAAAAAAGATGGCATTTTTGAATATAATGAAATGTATTATTATCCTTTAATAGATGCAGATAAATACTCACGG
>WTKB01000304.1 GCA_011524575.1 Aquimarina sp. | reverse complement strand
TATAGTGAGAATTTTTTAAAACATAACCAAGGTAAATATTTTGGTTACCCAAAAAGAACTTTTGAAAGAGGTCAGTATATAGGAGGCTATAGTGATCACTTCCCTGTGTATGTTTATTTAGTTAAAAAAGTTTCTAATTGATGTTTTGTAATCAGCTTTATTAGGTCTTTGTTCTTTAACTCTTACATTTTTAATTACTTTGGATTTACATGCTTTTTTTGACCAATCATATTTACCGCCCTCATACATGTGTAATTGGTAAGAATAGTTGTTTCCACTTTTGAAAAGCCCCTTTTTAAGAATTGGAATATTAATTTTTTTTGTTGCTTTATCTTTAGAATCTATCGTATATATACCAGTTCCTATAATAGTATTGTTTTTAATAAATTCAATATAAATGGTGCTTTTTACAGAAGCTTCGTAGTATACTGAACATTCAATAGAATTTATTTTAGTGTTTAATTCCATAGGCGGATCAACACTAAATTCTACTTTAGATTGTGCTGATATTGAAAAATGAATTCCAAAAAATAGTACTATGCAATAAAACAATTTATTCATCGGATATTAAATCTAATAAATATGCTTCAAATTTTATGCCTATTTGATAAATTTAATTTTTCTTCCACTATTAGTTTCTAAATAGTATTCTCCAGCATATAGGTTTGATATGTCAATATTAACCCCTTTTTTTATGTACTTAATTTTTTGAATAACTTTTCCTTTTGAGTTTACTATTCTAGATGATGTAGCATCAATATCATCAGAGATATTAAGTTCTTTTCCATTATTGATTGCAAATATTACTTCGTGGTTTTCATATAATGGGTCTTTATAAGTTAGTGTGTTTAAAATCACTGAACTTATTTTCCCTCCACCGTTTGCAAATTTAATGTCAATAATGTTTTCTTTTTTAACATACGAAATAGGTATGGGGATATTCAGAGTACCATAAAACATTTTTTCATATGCTTGATCATCTCCTGCCCAATTATTTGGTGTTAATACTGTATGATTATTAATTTTAATTATTGGAGATAAATCTGATTTTCGATCAATACCAAAACTTACCCTTAAGAAAGCTTTCCCTGAGTCAACTAATACATTGTTAATGTAAAATTTGTTGTTTGAACCTGATATAATTGGTTTTAAATACTCTGTAGCGTAATATTCATGACTATAATTATTAGTTACAAAATCTACTGTATCAGATGTTGTACAGGAAATTATAATTGTTTCATGTGGTTCAATTTCAATTTGATCAATTAGATAATCTGAATTAGCTTTAGTAAGTTCTGGTAAACCTTTTGAATTCATATAAATTCTTTTCAGAGAAAAACTTTCAAAATCATTATAGTCTATCCCCATGTAATCTATATCTAAAGTTGTACTTTTTCCTGATAAGTTGTTGAATGCAAATTGATAATTTTGTCCGTTTTTAAGTCCTACTACATTAATATCAGGGTTGTCACAATCAACTAACATTCTTTCTCCATTAAAATCCTTCCAAAATTCATAGAATTTAATCAAATGCGTATATCGGATCTCACCATGGTTGGTTTTTTGAGTTAAAGAATATTGATTTCCAATAGAATTTATTTTAGGTATTGCTTTTAAAATTTTGTTTTCTCTTTTCATTAAGGAAACTAAAATTTTATTTAAAGACTCAATTAGGAAAATATCTCTTGATTCTTTATAGTTATCTTCAATCCAATCATTGTTGTATAATCCATATTCAGAAATTAAATATGGGTTTACATACCCTTTTTTGTTGAATGTATAGGTTTCTAATAAATCTAAAGTAGCATTTAATTTTGCACCAGAAATATAATCTATGAGTTTAGTTGTTGGGTTGACTTTGTCAAAAATTTTAAATGATAAATAGTCTGTATCTTTATTTAAAGATTCAAATAGAGGGTAATAGATCCTGTCCCAATTAAGAAAATTATTCTTGTAAAATTCTGGCGATGAATTTATAGCACCTCCAAATTTTATCATTGGATGCCTTAACTTTAATCGTGAGACTAAGTTTTTATAAAAAGCATATTTTTTAATTTTTTCATTTTCAACGATACTCTCATTTACTTCAAGTTCCATTAAATTATAATAGTCAGGAACTATTGAATAGGCATTACTCAGGTATTTGTCAACTTTTTCTAGAGCAATATCATTGTTTTGCTCTCCTCTATAAACATTTTTTTCTTTTTGTGTTAAAAGATAATTATGTGTGTTGTAATCTGATTTTGTTTTTGAATATCCTGCTTTTTTATCTAAAGCAAAATCAATAATTTTTTTTGAAGATAAGTTGTTAAGGTTTGCAGCTGGTTCAGGTCCATTTTTTTCTACTGCAAAGTGAACCTTAAGTCCATTTATAAGATATGGCGCTTCATTTTTTAAATAACTTGACATGAAAGATTCTTGTATTCCAAAGAATCTTTCACGATCAAGAGTATTTATATTATCTAAATATAGTTTGGTGCTAAAATCTACAATTACACCTGCAGATTCTTGTCCAA
>WTKB01000281.1 GCA_011524575.1 Aquimarina sp. | reverse complement strand
AATTCAAAAGTTTAAGGTTTTGGTTTACAGGAAGTAGGGAGTTTAAACAAGCTCTAAACCTCGATCTTTAGAATTGAATACAGATAGGTATTTTTCTAAATACACCTTTTACTTCGTAAGTAAATCAATTCTTGCTTAAAATTTTTACTCTAAAAACTTATCAAACCTACTTGAAACAGCTTGTTTAGGCCATATGTTATTGGAACGATTAATATCAGCAGTTTCTGATTTTGGGTCAACAATAATTTTTGCTATTTTTTTATTTGAAGCAATTACTTTTTTTACTTCTTTGTCATTCATACGCCAAATACGAGCTGGGTAGGTAATGGTTTCATTGCTTCCATCGGCATATTCAAAACGCACAATAATAGGCATTACGAGTCCTCCTGGTTTTTCAAAAGTAATTTGATAAAAGAATTTTGGATCTTTAATTTTTTTACGTTCATCTTCAGGGAAATTATTCCATAAAAAATCTTTGAGATGCGTAGAGTTTTCAATTATTGTTTTTTCAGGGTCTACATTTTTAAAGTCTTCTTTGTTGTCCTCACTAACGGTATAAACTAAAGGAATTAAATCTTTTTCGCTCATTCCTCTTTGTTCCAGTATATTACGTACAGTAGTGTTGGGTGCTGTAGAAACATAGTATTTTTTTACTTCTTTTACCCCTATGTCTACTACATCTGTAGTGTAAAACCATCCTCTCCAAAACCAATCTAAGTCCATAGCAGAAGCTTCTTCCATAGTTCTAAAAAAGTCTTCGGGAGTAGGGTGTTTGAATTTCCATCGGTTAGCATATACTTTAAACGCATGGTCGAAAAGTTCTTTGCCCATGATGGTATTTCTAAGAATATTTAAAGCTGTAGCAGGTTTCCCGTACGCATTATTTCCTAATTGATTTACATTATCGGCTTGAGTCATAATAGGAGTCAAGTTATCTTGATCGCCACTCATATATTCAATAATATTTTCTACAGGTCCTCTTCTACTCGGGAAATTAGGTTCAAATTCTTGTTCGGCAAGGTATTCTAGAAACGAGTTTAAACCTTCATCCATCCATCCCCATTGACGTTCGTCACTATTTACAATCATAGGAAAGAAGTTGTGTCCTATCTCGTGTGCTACTACACCAATCATAGCATTACGTACTCTTGGTGAATAAATTCCTCTTTCGTTTGGTCTACCAAAATTAAAACAAATCATAGGGTATTCCATACCTACATCTTTAAAACTCACAGAAATTGCCTTATGATACGGGTAGTCAAAGGTCATACGGCTATAGGTTTTTAATGTACTTGCAACAACATTAGTAGAATATTCTTCCCATAAAGGATTAGCTTCTTTCGGGTATAACGACACTGCCATTACGGTTTTAGAAGGGAGTTTTACTGCCATCATCTCATAAATGAATTTTTTAGAAGATGCAAGGGCAAAGTCTCGTACATTTTTGGCTTTAAAATGCCATGTTTTGCTACTTTTTGTGGTAGTTTTTTCGTTTTCAATAGCTTCTTCTTCCGATATTAATTGCACGGGTTTATCGTAGCTCGTAAGAGCTTTTTGATAACGATCTAACATTTTTGGTGTGAATACTTCTTTTCGGTTTTGTAGCTCACCTGTAGCATCGATAATATGATTGGCTGGAGCTGTGATTTCAACATCAAAATCCCCGAAGTTAAGGGCAAATTCACCATCTCCCCAGAATTGTGCATTTTGCCACCCTTCTACATCATTGTAAACCGCCATTCTTGGGTAAAACTGTGCAATTAAGTAGGAGCGATTGTTATCTTTTTTAAAATATTCGTATCCCGAGCGATCCTGACCTCTTACATGAAGATTAATAGGGTACCACCAGTCTATTGAAAATTTAATTTTTTTACCAGAACGTAATGGTTTGGGTAAATCAATACGCATCATGGTACTATTAATAGTATATGCTAAATCTTTCCCTGATTTATTTTTTACCGATTGTATTCTAAATCCTCCATCAAAAGCTTCTTGCAGATAGGTACTTGAAAATTGTGCAGGAGTGCTGTAAGCCTCCATTTCGCTACCTTGTATTAGAGGTGTTTTGGAATCTTTAGCACGTTTGTTTTGATCGAGCTGTACCCATAGAAATGATAAATCATCTGGAGAATTATTGTAATAAGTAATGGTTTGATTTCCTGTGAGTTTTTGGTTGTCATCATCTAAAACTAATTTCATTTTGTAATTAGCCTGTTGCTGGTAATACTCGTGACCAGGTGCTCCAGAAGCATTACGATACACATTGGGTGTTGCAAATTCTTCGTAAAGTTGTTTGAACTTTTTTTGATTAGTATGTCCTTTTGGACTGACGGCAATACTATCTGTAGTAGTTTTGGTATTACTAGGTTGTTGTGCGGTAATCAGTAATGTTCCTAGTAAAAAACTTACTGCAAATGTTAATTTTTTCATTGAATTTAATTAGTACTATGAACTTTTTTCAGAGTTTGTTTAGAGCTTGTTTAAACTCACTACTTCCTGTAATTCAAAATTTTAAGAACTTGG
>WTKB01000224.1 GCA_011524575.1 Aquimarina sp. | reverse complement strand
AGAGCAAAGGACTGAAAATCCTTGTGTCCCTGGTTCGATTCCTGGAGGCACCACCTTTAAAACCCTTTACATAATTTTATGTAAAGGGTTTTTTTATTACCTGCATTCAAGTCATAAACGCAACTTTGCTACCTTCGATTAGTTTATCGAATCTTTGATTAGGAGTCTCAAAGTCATACCTTTTTCTTGGTCTGTTGTTTAATTTTTGGCGGTGTATCAGATGTAAGAGTTTAAACAAGCTCTAAGAAGTTTATCTTTTTTTAAAGAATAATATAAATATAAATATATGGGAGTTTTACGTATTAGTAAATTAGATGGTCTTCGAGGTATTTTAGCATTGATGATTTTAGTATTTCATTACCAGCAACTCATGGAATTGTTTCATCCAGACGTACTTCAATTACCCGAGTGGTTGTATCAAAACCCGTGGATTAACGAATGGTATTCTGTAGTTGATTTCTTTTTTGTTTTAAGTGGCTTTGTAATCGCTTATAATTATGAAACTTCTTTAGTTGTATTAGATGACTTTAATTATTTCATTAAAAAAAGACTATTAAGATTATATCCATTAATGTTATTTACAGGGATTACGTATTTAGTTTTCTATGTTTCTTTTATTTGGAATTACCCTCAATTCTATATAACAGTTGATCCCATTAGTCATATACTTTTTCGATTTTTAGATTTATTATCTCTTGCGAATGCAACTCCTATAATGGGAAACAATGGTCCGTTAAACCCTCCAAGTTGGTCTATTTCGGCAGAAATGGTCTGTTATCTTATTTTTGGGTTATTCTCTGTGACTCCATTTAAGAAATACAGTTACTACTTTTTTGCAGTAATAGGAGCAGGAGCTGTCATCTTTTGTATTTATACAGGAACTTTCTTTTATTATAGTGATTTTGGCTTTGTAAGAGCATTGATTAATTTTATACTGGGGTGTTGTGTTTTTAGACATTATAAGAAGTATCCAGAACTAAAAATAGGTAATTACTGGGAATTAATGTTTTTAGTTTATCTAACAGGGCTTATTTATTTCATTCATTCCTTTGAAGATGAGAGTGTTACTAAAGAGCTTATTGCATTAGTGCTCGTTCCTACAAGTTATGCTGTAATTTTAAGAATCTTTTTAGCAACTAAGGGAGTGCTTACCTCTTTTTTTGAAAACCGATTGATGCAATTTTTAGGGAAAATATCTTATTCCGTGTACTTAACTCATTATTTATGGATACAACTTATTCCTATTACGCTGTTTTATATTTTAGAAATAGAACAAACTCCTATAAATCATATTTTAGTTTTATTATTAACAATATCCTTCGTAATAGGCTATAGTAATTTGACTTATTCTTTCGTGGAGTTGTCTTTTACTCGTCGTATTAAAGCTTTGTTTAGATTTTAAAGGGTTTAATTCGTGTATTTAGTCGATTTTTTTTTTTTTTTTATATAAAATATCGTTTAAATTAATAGCTTTTTTTATATTTAGTCAAGTTAGGATTGGTAATTACACGAAAAAAAACTAATAATATGCAGTTTAAAATTCCTAAGGAGTTAGAAAAAGTGCCTATAATAGCAGGTTTGCCATTGAAATTAGTGGTATTGCTTGTTGTAGGTTTAGTAGGTTTTTTTATGATGTTATCTGCTGCAGGTTTTTTTATTGCTGTAATTCCACTTGTAATAATTGGATTTATTATATATCTTTCAAAAAGATTTCCTAGACAAGGAGAATTAATGTGTTTAATTAGTTACAATTTGGCAAATAAACATTATCAATCCACCAAAACTATTGATCAGTTACTTATCAAGAAAAATAAAAATTAAAATTACGTACTTATGAAAATCAAAACTTTAAATTTCAACAAAAAATTAGTAACAGCTGTATTTCTATTAGCAGGATTTTTAAAATCATTTGCAGGTACCATTGCGGCTTCAATATCTGCTTGGCAGTTACAAATTAAAGATGCTTTAGATGCAGCAGCTATTGTATTTGCTATTGTTGGTGGTTTTATTATTTTTATCCAATATATGCAAGGTAACTCTGAAGCACAGAAGAACTTTGTAAAGTTATGTATTGGTTTAGGGATTTTTGCAGTTGCAGAATTAATTGTTTCAGTATTTATTCCATAAGAGGTTACAAGTACAGTTGTATTTACTTTGGTTTAGTAAAAGTTTTATTGTTTTTCAAGTCTGGTATTTTGAGAATACAATAAGATCTTGTTTAAACTCACTACTTACTGTAATTCATAACTTTAAGAACTTGTATCACTTTAAAAAGATTTACATATCTATAGGTATATACCTCATTTAAAAGTAACCCAAAATCTTAAACTCTTGAATTATATTCAGTTTAAACAAGCTCTAAAGGTCTATAAACTAAATTAATTTTAGTAAATCCCTTATTTACTGCTATAAGTCATTTAAAAATTGATTTTAGTATATTTAAATAAATTATTTGTAAACTACATAAAACACGTATTTATAGTATTATAAATACGTGTTATTGTTTTTGTGTTACTAATCAAAATTTTT
>WTKB01000278.1 GCA_011524575.1 Aquimarina sp. | reverse complement strand
TCAAATAGGACTTATAGAACTAAAAGATGCACTTTGGAATATGCTTAATAAATAATAGATCCTACTGATCTTAAAAATAAAGGCTTGTGTCATATCTTGTTTAAAGGGAATACGAATTTGTAATTTAAAAGTTTGTATTCCCTTTAAACAAGCTCTAATTTTTTAGATATCTTCAAAATTTAAATCTGTAAAAGCACTTACATTATTATCCAATGTATTGGATTCTAACACCTGCTCTTTTTTTGATTGAATTTCTGTTAGAGTGTTTTCTGTTTTTGAAGAAATAGTACTATTTGCAGCTAAAGCCGTAGTAGTAACTGGCTCCTGATTATTTGAGTTTGTAAAATTACTAAAACTTGAGTTTTTAAAATCTTTACGATGACGTTCACTAATAACCTCTATTCCTTTTTTATCTAACACAAAAGAAGTCATTTCATTTAAAAGTTGTGTAAAACCACTAAAATCTTCTTTATACAAATAGATTTTATGCTTCTTATAAAAAAAGCTACCATCTTCATTTGTGAATTTTTTACTTTCTGTAATTGTAATGTAATAATCTCCTGATTTAGTCTCTCTAACATCAAAGAAATAGGTTCTTCTACCAGCCCTTAATACTTTTGAGAAAATTTCTTCTTTATCTGTCATTGTAAAATCTGTCATACCGCATTCATTTTGTAGTATCAAAAATGTAAAAAAATTAGAAACAACACAAAAAAAAATTAATTTTCTTTAAAATTCTGCTGTTTTTTAAAGAGTTTACAATAATACCCCCCCGTTTCCACTAGATTTTGATGCGTACCTTGTTCTATAATCTCTCCTTGTTTTAACACTAGAATTAGATCTGCGTCTCTTACACTACTAACCCTATGACTCACTACCACTTTTGTTGGAAAAACTTTAAAATTAGACTGAATTTGCTTTTCTGATTTTTGATCAACTGCAGACAAACAATCATCTAATAATAATAATTCTGAAGGTCTTAATAAAGCACGAGCAATAGATACCCGTTGGCGTTGCCCCCCAGAAAGAGTCACACCACGTTCTCCTAAAAGTGTATCATATCCGTCTTTAAATCGCTCAATATCATGAGCAACATAGGCTGCATCTGCAGCTTTCTTAACAGCTTCTAAATCAGCTGTAGGTAAACTAAAGGCTATATTGTTAAAAATCGTATCCGAGAATAAAAAAGCATCTTGTGGTACATAAGCTATTTTTTTTCGGAATGTTGTTAAATCAATTTGATCTAACACATGATCATCAATAATAACCTGACCTTCTGTAGGATCATAAGAACGTACTAGAAGCTCTAACAAAGTAGTTTTACCCGAACCTGTATGACCTATTATTCCGAGGGTTTGTCCTTTTTTTAAAGTAAATGAAATATTTTTTAAAGCCTGTGTTCCTGATTCTGGATAGGTAAAACTTACATTATCAAAACGTACTTGAGAATTTAAAGAAACTTTAGGTGCATCTTCAGGAAATGAAATAAAAGCATTTGTCTTTAAAAAAGTATTAATCCTTTTCTGAGAAGCATCTGCTTGCTGAACCATCGAAGACACCCAACCTACAGTTGCTACAGGCCAAGTGAGCATATTTATAAAAAGAATAAACGACACTAAAATCCCAAAATTTGGAATCTCTCCATTTATATATTGCTGCCCTCCAATATAAATAACAACAATATTACTACAACCTATAAGTAGTATCATCATAGGCATAAACAATGCTTGTACCTTAGTTAAACGGATATTTTTATTTTTTAAATCATCAGCATGACTATTAAAAATAGTAGCACTAAATTTTTGTTTACTATAGGCCTTAATTACTCGTATTCCAGAAAATATTTCTTGTGCAGTTGCGGTTAATTCAGAAAGACTTTCTTGCACTTTAGAAGTACGTTTGTTGATTATTTTACTTAAAGTATATACAATAACAGATAAAAAAGGTAAAGGAGCAAGAGCGTATAAAGCTAATTTAGGAGCCGTACTTACCATGTAACTAATAGCAATAATAAAAAGTGATAGGGTATTGACACTATACATAATTGCAGGACCTACATACAATCTCACTTTAGTAACATCTTCACTAATTCGATTCATTAAATCACCTATTTGATGTTGCTTGTAAAAACTCGTAGATAATTTTTGGTAATGATCATAAATCTCATTTTTGAGATCGTACTCTATATGTCTAGAAACCACAATAAAACATTGACGGACTAAAAACATAAAAAAACCTGAAAGTGCTGCAGCAGCAATAAGCCATAAAATATGGGAAAACAAGTTGCTTTTTAAAGCTGTTAACTGTATATCACTCCTATCCGATTGTACAAATTGTTCTAAATCTGCAATACAATTTGCCACATACTTAGGAACTGTAACTGCAAAAATACGGGAACAAAAAGCAACAACGATTCCTAGAAGTAACCGAAATTTGTTTTTTAGTAAAAACTTATTTAGATAGAAGAGTTCTTTCAAGACTTTTTTATCTCAAATATAGTAATACCAATTAAGATGTGAAATTATACCTATTACACATCG
>WTKB01000361.1 GCA_011524575.1 Aquimarina sp. | reverse complement strand
AACCAACAAATCCATCACCTTCACCTTCAATACCATCTTTTACTTTCCAGTTATCCTCTTCTAAAGGTTCTGAAAGTGCAATATGGAATTTGAAATTAGGAAAATCACGTTCTAAAGCTCTAAAATGTTCTACATAGAAAAGCTCTCTCTTAGAACGACCACCATACCAATAAGAAACTTTTCTACCTGTCTTTAACGTACGGAATAAATGATATAAGTGTGAACGCATTGGTGCCATACCAGCTCCACCTCCTACATAAATCATTTCTGCATCACTATGATTAATAAAGAACTCTCCATAAGGTCCAGAAATCGTACACTTATCCCCTTTCTTTAAAGAGAAAACATAAGATGAGGCAACACCAGGATTTACATCAGCCCAACCTCCTTTAACTCTATCAAATGGTGGAGTAGCGATACGTACATTAAGCATAATTTCACGACCTTCTGCTGGGTAAGAAGCCATAGAATAGGCACGTTCTACATCTTCAGTATTGGTCATTTTTAAATCCCAAAGCTTAAACTTATCCCATTCCAATTGAAATTTATCAGGCGTTTCATGCTCTTCTGGGTGTGCCGTAATATCAATATCTTTAAAATCAACCGTACATTGAGGCACTTCAATTTGAATATATCCACCAGCTTTGTAGTCCATATCCTCAGGAATCTCAACTACAAATTCTTTAATGAATGAAGCAACATTATAGTTTCGTACAACCGTCGCTTCCCATTTTTTAATACCAAAAATTTCCTCTGGCACTTGGATTACCATATCAGACTTCACTTTAACCTGACATCCTAAACGCCAACCTGCAGCTGCTTCTTTACGTGTAAAATGAGGCTCTTCTGTTGGAAGTAAATCTCCTCCTCCTTCAAGAACTTGACATTTACACTGGATACAAGTACCACCTCCACCACAGGCAGATGGTAAGAAAATTTTATTATTTCCCAAAGTACTTAAAAGCGTACTACCAGAAGAAACTTCAATATCTTTTTCTCCATTAATTTTTAAATTAACAGGACCAGATGGAGACAATTTCTCTTTAGTAATTAACAATATACTTACTAAAAGAAGTGTCAATACCAAGAAAGCAACTACGGTTGCAACAATGGTTCCTGTAATACTTACTGCTAAAATCATAATAGTTTATAAAGTATTATTTATTTGTATTAACAACCATTTCATGGTCTTTCTCAATTAATTCCTCGGCTTCTGCTTGAGTATTTTCTTGTTGAGGCTTTTTATTTCCTTCATCACCTGTAAGCATACCACCAAAACTCATAAATCCAATAGCCATAAGCCCTGTAAGAATAAATGTAATTCCTAAGCCTCTTAGCGGTGCTGGAACTGCAGAATATCTAATCTTTTCACGAATAGCAGCAATAGCTAATATGGCTAAAAACCAACCAATACCCGAGCTTATTCCGTAATTAATTGCCATTGTAAAAGTAGGGATTTCACGAGATTGCATAAATAATGAACCTCCTAAAATAGCACAGTTTACAGCAATAAGAGGTAAGAAAATACCTAATGAATTATACAATGATGGAGAGAACTTCTCAACAACAATCTCAACAAGTTGTACCATAGTAGCAATGGTAGCAATGAAAAGAATAAAAGATAAAAAGCTCAAATCATAATCTGCATATTCTGCCCCTAACCATTTACCTAAAGCACCTGGCTGCAAAATGTACTGATCTAAAAGCCAGTTCATAGGAACGGTAATAGCCATTACAAAAATAACCGCAGCACCAAGTCCTACAGCTGTAGATACTTTTTTAGAAACGGCCAAATACGAACACATTCCAAGGAAAGTCGCAAATACCATATTGTCAATAAAAATTGACTTAAAAAACAGTTCTAAATGTTCCATATCTTGTTTTTCTAGAATTTAGTTTTCAATTAAAGATTTATTACGACTACGCTGAATCCAAATAATAATTCCTACTGTAATTAAAGCCATAGGTGCAAGAAGCATAAAACCATTATTCTCGTAACCTAATGCATATAATCCTGTTTTCTCAATAGGATCACCTAAAACTTTGATACCTAAAAGTGTTCCAGAACCTAAAAGCTCTCTAAAGAAACCTACTAATATCAGAATCAAACCATAACCTGCTGCATTACCCAAACCATCTAAGAACGATTTCCAAGGCCCATTACCCAAAGCAAAAGCTTCAAAACGCCCCATAATAATACAATTTGTAATAATTAAACCTACAAATACCGACAGTTGCTTACTAAGTTCATAGGCAAAAGCTTTTAGGACTAAATCTACTACAATTACAAGAGTTGCAACAACAACAAGTTGTACAATAATTCGAATCTTTGAAGGTATGATATTTCTCATAAGAGAAATTACAACATTACCAATCGAAAGTACAAATAATACAGCTACAGACATTACAATAGAAGCTTTAAGCTCCGCTGTAATCGCTAATGCTGAACAAATTCCCAATACTTGAATAGTAATGGGGTTGTTATCAAATAAAGGATCTGTCATTAATCCTTTATTCTTCTTTGAAAACAAAGGCTCACTTTGTTTTTCACTTGCTTTTTTCTCAATTACTTCAGCCATAATTAGTTTACTTTTATATTCTCAAAATAAGGAATATACAACTTAATGTCTTTTTTAAGCATTGCTGTAACTCCATCACCTGTAATAGTTGCTCCAGCAATAGCATCCACTTTATTATCGTTCTTTCTTTTGTTTACAGGATCGTTATTTCCTTTAGCTACTTCGATACCTTTGTATTGATTTCCACTATAAATACTCTCTCCTTTAAAATCTTCATAGAAAAAGGCTTCTTTAATATTAGCACCTAAACCAGGTGTTTCCCCTTTATGGTCAAAGAATGCCCCTTGAACAGTCTTTAGGTCCTCCTCTAAAGAAACATAACCCCAGATAGCATCCCATAAACCTTTACCATATAAAGGTACTATATATGATTTCTTACCATTTACTTGACCTACATATAAAGGTAATCTTCGTGTATAATTAGGATCTTTTGCTTTCTGACCTTCTTTTTTCACATCAATATCAAAAGCTTTAGTACTTTTAGTAGCTTTATCTCCTTCGATAATATACTGATTAGAACCAACATACTTCTTAAAAAGCTCATCAGCCTTAGCTGCTTCAACAGGAAGTCCTTTATCAGAAGCATCTCCAGTAATTGTCGCTTGGTTAATACCCATTGCAAAAAGAATATTCTGTTTCTTTTCTTTTTTCTTATTTTCAATAATATTCGGACTCAAACTACCGAATAAGCCTGCAAGTAGTGTACCTACAACAAGTACCATCGCTACTGCAAAAATAATAGTATATGAATTTTTTTCTGTATTTACTGCCATGACTTATGCTGTTTTAACTTTTAAACGCTTTAATCTTCTTTTCACGTTACCTTGTACTACGTAATGGTCAATAGTTGGTGCAAATACATTCATAAGAAGTATTGCAAGCATGATTCCTTCTGGATAAGCAGGATTGAATACACGGATCATTATTGCAAAAAAGCCAATTAAAAAACCATACCAGTACTTTCCTTTATTAGTTTGTGCTCCTGAAACGGGATCTGTAGCCATAAAGGTAATACCAAAAGCAAAACCACCTATTACTAAATGTTGCCAAGCAGGAAGACTCATTAGTGCATAAAACTTACTTCCTTCAGTAATCCACCCTTGATCGATCACTCCATTAAAGATAGTTCCCATTGCTAATGCACCAAGCACACCTGATAAAATAATTCTCCAACTAGCAATTTTAGTAAAGATTAAAATAGCTGCTCCTAAAATACAAAGCAATGTAGAAGTCTCACCTATAGAACCTGGAATGTATCCAAAAAATGCTTCTGCGATACTGTAAGATAACTCTTTCTTTTGTGCAAGCATACCTAAAACTGTTTCACCAGAAATAGCATCAGCTGTACCCGTACGAGCTACTGCATCATGTACCCACACTTTATCTCCACTCATCCAAGTTGGATAAGCAAAAAACAAAAAGGCTCTGATAGTAAGTGCAGGGTTTAAGATATTCATACCTGTACCACCAAACACTTCTTTTCCAATAACCACTCCAAAAACAACGGCAACTGCTAACATCCAAAGAGGAATATCAACAGGTACAATTAAAGGAACTAACATTCCTGTCACTAAATATCCTTCTTCTACCTCATGTCCTTTAATCACAGCAAAGATAAACTCTACTACAAGACCTACTAAATAAGATACTACTAATATAGGCACTACTTTTGTAGCTCCTAAAATAAAGTTATCCCAAGTAAAGAAATACTGAAGATGATCTACAAAAGAAGTAAATGCAGGTGCAGCAGCACCTTGCACAGCAGTATAATGCTGAAATCCAGCATTAAAAATACCCCAAATCAAACAAGGAACCATAGCTAAAATAACCATATTCATTGTTCGCTTCAAATCATCTACCCCTCTAATATGCGATCCTTTATGAGTAACCTCATTTGGAGCATATAAAAAAGTGTGAATAGCATTAAAAGCAGGAGCCATTTTCTTGCCTTTATAATGCTCTTTTAAATCGTGTAATTTATTTTTTAAACTCATTTCTACTTTTATATATTAACCGATTTCTTTATGCATTAGATCCAAACCTTTTCTTACAATATCTTGATGATTCTGCTTAGAAACACATACAAATTCTGTTAGTGCAAAATCTTCAGGAGCAATTTCATAAGCACCTAATTTCTCCATTTCGTCTAAATCCTGATACACAAATGCTTTTAGCAACTGCATTGGATAAATATCTAACGGAAAAACTTCTTCATAATTACCTGTAACCACAAATGCACGATGCTCTCCATTAGTATTTGTATCTAAATCATATTCCTTTTTAGGAAATAACCATGAAAAAGTAAGTGCTCTGGAGTAACTAATTTTATTAAAAACAGGCTTATTCCAACCAAAAAACTCATAATCATCACCTTCTGGAATTGCAGTGAATGTATCTGCAGTTGCACTTAAGTAACCATCAGCAGCTACTGTAGTACCTGTAAGCACGTTTCCATTGATCAATCTTACATTATCAGAATTAAGACCTGCATCATACACAAAAGTAGAAACTTCTGCACCAAGAGTTACTTCGTAGTATTTTGGAGACTTCACGGAAGAACCTGCTACAGCAATTTTACGAGTAGGTTGGTATTTCCCTGTAAGTATAAGATTCCCTATAACAACTAAATCTTGTGCTGAAACTGTCCAAACTATTTCCCCTTTATTAATAGGGTCAACTTGTGAAATTTGAGTACTTACATTTCCAATTGGGTGTGGCCCTGAAAGAGAATGTTTCTGTACATGGTCTAGACCTGCAAAAGGAGAACTTGAACTATTAAAAGAAACATGAACTTTACCTGAAGTAAGTTTAGATAAAGCGGTCACTGCTGCTTGCAATTCTGCTTGTTTACCCCCTAATACATAATCTAAATCCGAAGATAGCGGTGCACTGTTATATCCTGAAATAAAAATAGACTTAGGAGTTTGTTCCGGATTAGCAACAATGTCATAAGGACGTTGCTTAATAAATGGCCAACATCCTGCTTCTAACAAATAAGCTTTAATCTGCTCAGAATTTGAAGTACCAACATTTAAACTTCCAAAATCTTTGTATCGAATTTCTTTATCAGCAAGTATTTTAAAAGCCAATATCTTACGCTTTGCACCACGTACGATATCAACTACTTCACCACTGACTGGAGAACAAAACTTAATACTTTCATTTGATTTGGAATAAAACAACGGGGAACCCGCCTCTACTTCTGTACCCAGCTTAGCAAGTACCTTAGGAATAACGCCATGAAAATCATCAGGACAGATAGCATAAGTATTGCTCCTTACTGCCTGAGACACTTCTTTTTTGGCTTGACCTTTGAGGTTAATATCTAAACCTCTGCTGATTCGAATGTCTGCGGACATATTTTATAGTATATGTTTAGTTCAAAAAAACAAACACAAATTTAATGATAATTTCAAGCTATTTATAATCATATAAAAGTAATCTATTTATTTAGATACGTTCTAAATAAATATAGGAAAACAAAATTGTAACTTTAAGAGCATGTTCTAAGATCTTGTTTAAAGGGAATATAAACTGTAATTCAAAAGTTTAAAATTTTGGATCACAAGAAGTAATGCCTTTAAACAAGCTCTAGTACAACCAATAAACTACCATAAATTTATAAACATTATATTACCACCTAACTATTTTATAATATGCAAATCGTTTTTTTATTTATTCTTATATGTAATTATGGAATAATTCAAGCTCAAAACAACACTCAAATACCTGAAGATGACAAACACATAGCAACATTCTACTTTGAGTACGAAAATAAGAATCTAAACGGCATACCGATGTTACCATTAAATAGTCCTTTCAAAATTCACTTTGATGAACTAACAGGTGAGGAATCTTATTATTACTATCAAATAAAGCATTATGACAAAAATTGGCAAGAAACGCTATTATCC
Source organism: Aquimarina sp. (assembly GCA_011524575.1). Lineage (GTDB taxonomy): Bacteria > Bacteroidota > Bacteroidia > Flavobacteriales > Flavobacteriaceae > Aquimarina. The sequence continues at coordinate 2,168 of WTKB01000361.1, read as the reverse complement.
AAGAATCAATTCTTAATAGGTAATGACAATCATTTAATTAATGATAACACTGCATCCAACAATACACTTCAAACGTTTACACACTACACAATTAATATCCCCAATACATTTCATAGAGGGTTTAAACGTTCTGGAAATTACAGTATCGATATTTATAACGATTGGGAAGAACTTGTTGTCTCGAAGAAATTTATAATCTACGAAGCAGAATCAAGTATCAAAATAAAAACGAAACGTACTCGTGATTTAAAATTCATAGATACACATCAACGTATCGAATTAGAAATTACACCTGAAGAAATCATAATAAATCCGAAAGAAAATCTACATGTAATCATTCTTCAAAACAATAATTTAAAAACGGCCAAACACCTTCAAAAACCACAATTTGTAATAGGAAATACCTTTGTATATAACAAAGAAAAGGAAATGAGTTTTGCAGGTGGAAATGAATATTTAAACTTTGACAACAAAGATCTTCGAACGGGAACAACAAATATTGCTAAAACACAACTTAAAGAAATTTTCCATCACTATTTATTTGCACATCAAAAACGTAAATTTTTAACTTACACCTATAATCCCGATATTAATGGAGGATTTTTAATTAATCAATACAATCGTTACAAAAATATTGACTCAAATAGTAATGCAGAATATGTATGGGTTCATTTTAAATTAATGACAAATAAGTACGAAGATCAAAATGTACATGTATATGGTGGATTTAATAACTATAATTTAAATAAAACTACACAACTTAAATACAACTACAAAGAACAAGCATACATGGGAAAATTACTATTAAAACAAGGATTTTACAACTTTAATTATGTAAGCTCAAATGTAGAAAACACAAAAATTATAGAAAATTTATCAGGTAACTTCTTTCAAACTGAAAATGAGTATACTATTTTAGTTTACTATAAAAGCCCTGACGATATTGCAGAACGAATAATTGGCTGGTCCAAAGGATATTCTATAAATGTTTCTCGATAAACTAACTTAAACAAATTATAGATATTTAGGGCAAACGCACGAAATTAATCACTAACTTTCGCAGATGAATATTCAGAGTTATTTGGTAGGTATAAAAGATTTTCCTATACGTGTTAAGGCTGTTTATTTACATATAAAAACAAGGCGATAGAAATCGCCAAAAAAGAAAGTAGAAAACAACAATCCATACTACTTTTTAACGGAGAGATACTAAGAAACAATTATTAGCTAGGAGCAGGTATATTATTACCAAAAAAAAGTAAGGATTGGACGGATAATCAAAAGCAAAGATCAGTACTCCTTTTTAAATTATATCCGTCAATTGAAATGGCTTATAAGCACACATTAGCCTTTAGAAATATTTACGAACAAAAATCATAGGCAATTCCACAGAAGATTAATATATGGTACAACAAATTACAAGTGGCATTAAAATTTCTATAGAAACTGATTTTCAAGGCACTTTTCAAAAACATAATAAACTTTTTTATGCCTTTAGCTATAGAGTTAACATCCAAAACCAAAGTAAAGATACTGTACAACTCATAAGTAGACTTTGGAGTATTAAAGACACTTTGAATGACCCAGAAACTGTAGTTGGAGAAGGAGTTATTGGAAAAAAACCAGTAATTGCTCCTGGAAAATCTCATAGCTACACAAGTGGATGCGTACTTCACTCTTCTATGGGGGCTATGAGTGGTTATTATAGTATGATTAATTTCACTACGACTACTAAATTTAAAGTTATTATTCCTAGCTTTAAGCTTAATGCACCTTTTGCTATGAATTAATACCAATTCTTACTTAAAATTACCGTAATAAATCATTCCTTTTTACTTTCTACTTTAGAGCTTGTTTAAACTGAATACAAACTATAATTCAAAAGTTTAAGGTTTTGGGTTACTTTTAAATGATGTGGATACCTAGAGATATGCAAGTCCTTTTAAAGTGATCCACTTTATTAAAATTTTTGGACTACAGGAAGTAATGAGTTTAAACAAACTCTTATTTTAAAAATAAACCGTAGCTAAGGCTATGCTTGATTTTTCTAATACGTATAAAGAAAGAAACCTCTAATTTATTTTACAGTAATTTTAAGCAAGAATTGGTATAATATCCACACAAAAAAAACCTCTTAGACACTTGATCTAAGAGGTTTCTTTTGTGTG
>WTKB01000325.1 GCA_011524575.1 Aquimarina sp. | reverse complement strand
TTAATTTTAACATAAGACGAATCTTTAACTTTAATCTTTTCTAGGTCACCTATTATCGGAAAAAAAGACTTTTTTTCATCAATTATGTAAGCTCCATAACTGTTAATATTAGATTTTAAGAGGTTAAAAATATTAGGGTTTCTATTTTTTAAATCTAAATATTTTTTTTCATCAAATGCAAAATAGCCAGCTTTATTCCACTCATTTAAAGCTAAGCATTTTATTGATTTAAAACTAAGCTTTATACTATCTGGGATGAATTCAAAATTAGGATAGATTAAATTTAATTTCTCTTCACCAGAAATAAAATTTAGATAGTAATCTCTACTTTTTATTTTTAGAGTATCCTTTTTTGAAATATTTTGAGTAACCTCAATTTTTACTTCATCATTTTTTTGTTGTTGAGATATCTTCTTGCACGAAAAACAGAATAGTGTAAAAAAATATACAAGTATGTTTATTGTAATTTTCATTTTTTAAGAATTATTTTGTTTCTCTTATTTGTGAGATAGTATATTTTTGTTTTGCTGTAGGAGGTTGATTTTCATTACCAAATAAATATGTATTACCTCTATCTGCTTCTCCTGATATTTTATAAGACTTACAATCACAATATAATTTATTATTAATTGAAGTCCCCACTATTTTATTTGAGGATGCATTATCATAAAAAAGGAAAAATTTACCATTTTCATCTTCTCCCATACCAACAATTGTTATAAAGTGTTCTGTTGTTTTATCAGCATTGTATTTATGATAATCATCATCAACACCTGCCATAATAGGAATACCTTTTTTTAAAGTTTCCTTTAAATAGGCCACACCTTCGTCAAACTCTTTTTTTTGGATGCCTTTAGTCATTCCTGCAATATTCTCTTCTAAAAACAATTGATAAATTCCATCACTTTTAACTAACTCTTTTTTACTCCAATCTCTCCAACTCTCAGTTTTTATTTTATATCCTGTTACCCTTAATTGTTCTATTACATAATCAAAACAATTTTTAGTTATTCCTGGATGTCCCCAACCTATAAATTTTTCAACAGGAATTACAGATGGAATTGTTGGCCAATCTGAACAAACCGTTTTAATATTAAATACAATCTTTATCCTCCCACAATGCACTTCCGATAGCTCTCCTTCATTATACTCATCATCAACATCATCCTTGGCATAAAAATCAACAAAAAAATCTGTCGATTGATCTGGATTCATTTCTAACTCTAAAGAGTATTCAGAGCCATAAGAGCTTTTAAACTCATCTTTGCTCGTTAATTTTATTTTAGGGTCGTATGTGGATAGTTTTACAGAAACAATTCCATCTTCATCATCACTATCATCACTTCCTTTTTTTATAGTAAATAGAAGTTTTAGCTGTTTTTTAGTTGTTATTAGTTGCTGTAGTGTAAATGTACGTTTGTCATTATCTATATATTCTGAAAGTGTAACACTTTCTAGGGTGTCGGATAGTTCATCACCATCTATTTCAAAAGTATTTTTAGAAGCATCTTTTACTTTTTCTGGTATAATTTGTACTAAGGGTAAAAATTCATCAGCTAAAGTCCAACCTGGTGTTGTTAATGAATTACTTGGGTTTCCTGTTTCTGTTATTGTGGGCATAGCTTATTGTGGTTTTCTGGCAATTAGATCAATTTTCATCAAATTACGGGTCACATTCAGATTATTTAACTGGTCATTTGGTAAAATGCTTCCTTGGTATTCAAAATCAATAGCACTATCAGATAAATCAATATTTATAGATTTACCTGTCATGTTTTGTGTCTTAACAACTAAAAATAACTTTTGGTTTCTTTTAGGTTTGGTTACTTTATTACCTTGTCGATCTTCTAAATGAGTTCCTACAATTGCTCCTTCAAAATCATCACTGTCATCACTCGTAGTAAACACCGTTTCTTGCTCTACCTCAAAAGGATCTTTCCGAAGCCAATTTTGCAAATACACGACTTCTCGATTGAGTCGGAGTGCTCCTGCACGTACTACCAAATGTGCTTCAAAAGGAAAATCATGCCTTCGAGCGTTAAAATGATAGGTTAAATCTACGGCGTAAGCCAATTCAAATTCTAACTTCCCCGCAATTTTCTGTTCTTGAAAACTCATAATCTCGATATGCCCTTTCTTGGTTTCAAAAGGATCAACCATCCATTCGGTAAGAGAAAGGTTTTCGTTGGTAGGTTCGTAGCTAAAACCAAATTCCCCACCAAGTACCCGACTTACAGGTTTATTACGCTGGTCGGTATATTGGGTAAAATGATAATAAAAGTTCCGAATCGGAATACGGAGTCCGTCAATATAAAGGTGCATATTATGCATAACCAAATAAACTTTTGAAAGTAAAACCAATTTTTACATTGAAATTGGTGTAAAGCATAAATATAAGACTTTTAGCTATATAAAAATTCTTTAATCTGTTTTTTATAGCTTTTGAACCAATAACTTATTTAAAGGCACTACTTCCTATAATCCAAAATTTCAAGAACTTGGTTTACTTTAAAAAGATTTATATATCTCGATATACGCATCATTTAAAAGTAAACCAA
>WTKB01000231.1:4525-8704 GCA_011524575.1 Aquimarina sp. | reverse complement strand
TTAACCAATCGGTATTATTTAACTTTTATCGTCCATTCAAATCGAAATGTAGCTACTTCCACCCCTTCTTGGTTGATGCCAGCGGAAGTGAGCCAAAACTTTTGCCCTTCACCTGTGGCTATGGCTTCTTTTATTTTTTTTTGTACTAAGCTGCCTTCCATGCAACTAAAAGTTACTCTTCCTTTAGCCTTTTTAGTAAATTCCGAACTATTTTGTGCCACAAGCATTGAAATTTTACGTTCAGACTTTTGAATTTCTGACATGACTAAAGCTCCTGTGCTTAACTCTGCAGCCATAGCCTGTACTGCAAAATACATAGATCCAAAAGGATTCTGATTCACCCATCGGTGTTTCACACTTACCAAACATTGCTCATCACTCATACGAATTACACGTACCCCTGACCACCAAGCTGAAGGTAACTTCATAAATAAAAAAAGATTGATAGAGCGAGGAGTTAACTTCATTAGAGTAGTTTTTGATATTTTTACTAAAAATACCTTTTTAAATTTGAAAAATCAAGAGTGAAAAGCGGCTATTTTGAAATTAATACCCATATTGGTAACCGTTTGGTTTATAGCTTGTTTAAAGGAGGTGTAAGCTGTAATTCAGAAGTTTAAGGTTTTGGTTGACTTTTAAATGATGCGCATGCCTAGAGATATGTAAATCTTTTTAAAGTGATCCAAGTTCTTAAAATTTTGGTTTACAGGAAGTAGTACTTTTAAACAAGCTCTTATATCAGTAACACTGATATAAAAAATACATATTTAGTAAATTTGTTTTTAAAATTATGATGCTTCACCGATTTATATCACATATAACCACTGAACTTCCTCAATTAATAACAGCCAAAATAGGGGTAGCTATTAGTGGTGGTGTTGATAGTATTGTGCTTACAGATTTACTTGTAAATGTAAACACTAACATTGTACTTTTACATTGTAACTTTCAGCTTAGAGGGGAAGAAAGTGATGCCGATGCTAATTTTGTATCAGAGATCGCACAAACAAACTGGAAAGTGCCATGTTTTGTTAAAGTGTTTGAGACTTTAACTTATGCAGAAAATGAAAAGAAATCTGTACAAGTTGCTGCTCGAGATCTACGTTATGGTTGGTTTAAAGAAATGGCTGAAAAACAAGACTTGAAATATATACTCACTGCTCATCATGCCGATGATAGTTTGGAAACACTCTTAATAAATTTATCTAGAGGTACTGGGCTTAAAGGCTTACTTGGGATTCCAAAAGAAAATGGTATTTTTTGCCGTCCACTTCTTCATTTTACTAGAAAAGAAATTTTAAAATACGCCCATCAAAACCAATTAAAATGGCGAGAAGATAGCTCTAATAGCTCAGAAAAATACCAACGTAATAAAATCCGAAAATCGGTAATTCCTGTACTAAAAGAAGCTTATCCCTCTTTAGAGGTTACTTTACAACAAACACTCCATAGACTCTATCAAAGTAATCAAGTAGTAATCGATTTTGTACTTGCAACCTACAATAAAATAGTAGTTAAACATCCGTATTTTACGGATGTTTATTTAGTGAATATCGGAAAATTGCAACAAACTCCTAATTATGCTCTTTTTATTTTTGAATGGTTACATCCCTATGGTTTTACGCAATGGCAGGATATTGAAAATCTACTTTCTTCACAATCTGGGAAACAAGTAGCTTCAAAAAAATACATTTTACTCAAAGATCGAGAGGAACTATGGTTATTTCCTAACTCCTACCTTAACACGCAAAAAAAACAAATTTTAACACCATTAAACAATGAAAATATCCATCTAGATTCTGGAATAAACTGTGAAATTGATTGGAGATACGAAGTAACAGCAGATGAAAAACCAATTGTTGCTTCAAGGTTGGATAAACATTTTAATAAAACAACCGATAACCGATTAAAAAAACAAATGAAATTATTACTTGATCCTAAAATGCTGCCCGATCAAAAATTAGAATTACATTTACGTAAATGGGAACATGCAGATGTATTTTATCCAACAGGAATGTATGGTAAAAAGAAAGTAAGTAATTATTTTAAAGATCAAAAATTATCACTTTTAGAAAAGCAACAAAAATGGTTACTTTGCACCAGCAATAATCAAATAATTGCAATCATGGGAATGCGAGGAGATAGAAGATTTCTAAATTATGAAACCTCAAGTAAGTATTCCATAAAAATATCTTGGAATGAAAATGTATAAAGTAATATTTCTTTTTTTAGGACTTTTAATAACATCTGTTACAAAAGCTCAGGTTTTAGATCCTGTAAAATGGGAAGTGACTATCGCCCCAATACCATCAGATGTCATTTCACAAGAAAATAATAAAGTACAAGATCTTCAAAAAACTTTTCTTTTAAGATTAACAGCAACCATCGAAAAAAATTGGCATTTATACAGCCAACATATCGATGGAAACACAGGACCTATTCCTACTGAATTTTCTTTTGAAAATAAGGGAGTAGAAATTATCGGAACTACCACAGAACCTAAAGGCATTCAAACTTATGATCCTACTTTTGATATGTCTATCAAATATTTTGAAAAACAAGCTATTTTTGAACAAAAAGTAGCAGTTGATACTTCTTTTAAAGATCCATTTGTTACTCGTGTTACTTATATGGTTTGTGATGATAAACGCTGTTTACCTCCAGAAGAAAAAGAACTAAGCGTATTTTTAAATAAAGAAACCTCTAATAAAAGTAACAGTGATGCCGTAAAACTAAGTGATAAAGATCTCAAACTTGCTCAAAAACTAGATTTACAACTAAAACAGAATGATAATTTTCATTTAAAAGAAATACAACAAACACAAAATAGTTCTTGGAAAATTTTTCTTTTAGGGTGTTTTGGTGGTTTTTTAGCACTACTCACTCCTTGTGTGTTTCCTATGATTCCATTAACAGTTTCTTTTTTTTCTCATCAATCTAAAAAGCAGGGTGAGGGCATTACAAAAGCATTTTTATATGGAGTATTTATTATACTTGCCTATGTCCTTGTTAGTGTACCGTTTCATATTTTAGATTCTGCGAACCCCAATATGCTTAATACACTTTCTACTAATGTATGGCTTAATGTATGTTTCTTTTTAGCTTTTGTGTTTTTTGCATTTTCTTTCTTCGGCTATTACGAAATTACTTTACCAGCACGTTGGACTAATGCTTTAGACGACAAAGCCAATCGTTTAGGAGGAATTTTAGGGGTGTTTTTTATGGCACTTACTCTTGTAATTGTTTCTTTTTCATGTACAGGCCCTATACTTGGGTCTCTTTTAGGAAGTACACTGACTCAAAGTGGTGCGGCTAGTCAACTTACCTATGGACTTACAGGATTTGGTTTGGCTCTTGCTTTACCTTTTGGTTTTTTTGCTTCTTTTCCAGGTATGCTTAAAAAACTTCCTAAAAGTGGTAATTGGATGGTCAGTGTAAAAGTTGTATTAGGTTTTATTGAACTGGCTTTTGCATTTAAATTTCTTTCGAATGCCGATTTAGTAGCTCATTGGGGAATACTCAAGAGAGAAGTATTTATTGGAATATGGATAGTTATTTTCACTGCACTATTTTTGTATTTAGTAGGGTGGTTATCTTTTAAAAATTCTTATAGTACTCAAAAACCAAAAGTTTCTAATTTTAAAAAAGGTATTTCAATTATAGTGCTTAGTTTTGTTGCTTATTTATCAACAGGACTTTTATTGCCAAAACACAATAAACTACAGTATTTGAGTGGTTTTTTACCTCCTATTTTTTATACTTTAAACACGGATTTAAATCATGAATCTGATTTTTCAAGCACACATTTACAAGATTTTTATGAAGCTAAAAAGTTAGCGAAATTAAATCAAAAACCAATGCTTATTGATTTTACTGGCTGGGCATGTGTAAATTGTAGGAAAATGGAAGAACAAGTATGGACACATCCTAAAGTAAAAACCGAACTTGAAAATTACATTATTGTTTCTTTATATGTAGATGATCGTAGTTTGCTTCCAGAAGATCAAAAATTCACTTTTAAATATCCCAATTCTAATAAGTATAAAAAAGTAAGTACTATAGGTGATCAATGGAGTGTGTTTCAAACTTTAAATTTTCAGAACAATTCTCAACCATATTACGTACTTTTGGATACAGATGGAAAGCTTATAGAAAAACCTTTGGGTTATACTACAGACA
>WTKB01000231.1:0-4425 GCA_011524575.1 Aquimarina sp. | reverse complement strand
CTAATGTGTTGGAACATTAGGTTATGTTATTCATTTAAAATAATTTTGTGCATTATGGCCAACAAGATTAAAAAAATAGGGGTGTTAACCTCAGGAGGAGATGCTCCAGGGATGAACGCTGCCATAAGAGCAGTTGTAAGAGCATGTACACATTACAATATTGAGTGTATTGGAATCTATGAAGGCTATCGTGGGCTTATAGAAAATTGGGTTGTACCTTTAGATGCACGTTCTGTAGCTAATACGATTAATAAAGGAGGTACTTTTCTAAGAACAGCAAGGTGCATGGAGTTCATGGAAAAAGCAGGGCGAAAAATTGCATACAATACACTTATAACAAATAATATAGATGCTTTAGTGGTTATTGGTGGTGACGGTAGTTTTAGAGGAGCATTAAAACTCAATGAAGAGTTTAATTTTCCTGTAGCTGGTGTGCCAGGTACTATAGATAACGATATTAATGGTACCGACTTTACTATTGGTTATGATACAGCACTGAATACGGTTATAGAAGCTGTAGATAAAATACGAGATACGGCAAGTTCTCATAACAGACTTTTCTTGGTAGAAGTTATGGGTAGAGATGCTGGTGATATTGCTATAAACTCTGGTATAGGTGCGGGTGCTGAAGAAATTTTAATCCCAGAACGTTCTGATTTAGGTATAGAAAGACTTATCAATTCTTTAGATGCTAGTCAAAAATCAGGAAAGACTTCAAGTATTATAATTGTAGCTGAGGGAAAAACAGGTATGAGCGTATTTGAAATGCGAGAATATCTAAACAAACATCGTCCCGATTATGATGTACGTGTTACTGTACTGGGACATACCCAACGAGGAGGTAGCCCAAGTTGTAGAGATCGTGTAATTGCAACAAAACTGAGTGTTGGAGCAGTAGATGCTCTTATGAATGGTAGAACCAATATCATGAGTGCTATACAAAATAACAAGCAAGTTATTGTTGACCTTACAGTAGCTCTTTCGAAAGATCGAAAAATAAACGAAGAACTATTGCGAGTAGCACATATTTCTTCATTATAATTAATGAAATTTATTTGATTTAAATTAATATTTATGAGTACTTTAAAATTAGGAATTAACGGTTTTGGTCGTATTGGTCGTATTGCTTTTCGTGTAGCAGCCAAAAGAGACAACGTAGAAATAGTAGCTATTAACGATTTATTAGATGTAAACCATTTAGCTTACCTATTAGAGTATGACTCTGTACATGGTAGATTTGATGGATCTATTGAAGTAAAAGATGGAAACCTTGTAGTAAACGGGAAAACAATTCGTGTAACTGCAGAACGTAACCCAGAGGATTTAAAATGGGATGCTGCTGGAGTTGATGTAGTTTTAGAGTGTACAGGTATTTTCACCACTTTAGATAAAGCTGATGCTCACTTAAAAGCAGGTGCTAAAAAAGTAGCTATTTCTGCACCATCTGCAGATGCTCCGATGTTTGTAATGGGAGTAAATGATGAAAAACTTAAAGATTCTGATCTAATTGTATCAAATGCTTCTTGTACTACGAACTGTTTAGCTCCAATTGCAAAAGTAATTGAAGATAACTTTGGACTTGAAGAAGGTTTAATGACTACAGTACACGCAGGAACTTCTACGCAATTTGTTGTAGATTCTCCTTCTAGAAAAAACTATAGATTAGGGCGTTCTGCAATGAACAACATTATCCCTTCTTCTACAGGTGCTGCAAAAGCTGTAGGTAAAGTAATTCCAGAACTTAATGGAAAACTTACTGGTATGGCTTTTAGAGTACCTACTGCTGATGTTTCTGTGGTTGATTTAACTTTCAGAACAAAAAAGGCGGCTAGCTATGAAGATATTAAAAATGCTATGAAAGCTGCTGCAAATGGAGCAATGAACGGCGTATTACAATATACTGAAGAAGATGTAGTATCTCAGGATTTTGTAGGAGAATCTCATACTTCTACCTTTGATGCAGGTGCTGGACTGTCTCTAAGTGATAACTTCTTCAAGATTATTTCTTGGTATGATAATGAGTTTGGATACTCTACAAAACTTATTGACCTTGCTACTAAAATTGGATCTTCTTTATAAGAAAAATCTAATCTTTTAGCAAGCTCTTAAGATTGTAGTATTTTTATGCTACTTTCATCCAAAATAGCATTAATTTTTGATAGAGATTTATAAAAAATCTAACAAAAATTAATGCTATTTTTGTTTTTGTAGTTTTTTATTTAAGAAAACGCTCAACTATTTTCATTTAAGAATTTATTTTATGTTACTTATTGCTGATGGAGGGTCCACAAAGTGTGATTGGATTGTGTTAAATCATGAAACTGGGGAAGAAGTTTTAAGAACTCATACTCAAGGATTGAATCCTGCTGTGTTTGCCTTAGAGGTACTTCAATCTCGTTTAACAGACAACCCAGATCTCGCAAAGTTAAAAACAAAGATTTCTAATGTACATTTTTTTGGAGCAGGTTGTGGTACACCAAAACCAACAGCAGTACTTCAAAAAGTTCTAGAAACCTATTTTAATAATTCAAAAGTAAAAGTAGCTGAAGATATGCTTGCTGCAGTGTATGCAGCAACTGATAAACCTGGTATTGTTTGTATTTTAGGTACAGGATCGAATAGTTGTTATTTTGACGGGCAAAATACACAAATGTTTGTGGATTCGTTAGGATATATTCTTATGGATGAAGCAAGTGGTAATTACTATGGTAAACAACTTATTCGTGATTATTACTATCAAAAAATGCCGCAGCATTTAGCTAAAGTATTTGCAGAAAAATATAATCTTGATTCTGATGAAATCAAAAAGAATATTTACAAAAATGAAAATCCTAATACTTACCTTGCAGGTTTTGCTCAATTTATTTTCGAATCTGAAATACAAGAGCCTTACTTTGAAGAAGTAATTACAAAAGGTATTGAAGAATTTGTAAATTATAGAGTACTTTGCTACCCAGAATCTAAAAGCCTACCTATTCATTTTATAGGTTCTATTGCACATTTTAGTACCCCAATTATTAAAAAAGTACTTGATCGTCATGGACTTCAACTAGGTAATATTGTTAGAAAACCTATCGAAGGTATGATCCGTTATTATCAAGGTCGAATTCAAGAAGGAGCTACCTTTTAATAGGCTTTATTAATATAAGGGCTTGTTTAAAGGCACTTCTTCCTGTAAACTAAAACCTTAAACTTTTGAATTGCAGTTTGTATTCCCTTTAAACAAGCTCTAAATCGTACTGTACACACCTTTTAATATTTTTATATTTTGAAGACAAGAATTATATATTGCCTTATTTTATGTGGTTTTTTTACAAATACACTTCAATCACAAGAGTTTGTAGAGAAGATTACCGAATTTTTTGAATTTAATATTGGTAAAGAGCGTGAAGACCCTACTTTTAAGCAATCTAAATTTGTATTTGCTCCTATTGTTGCCTATGAACCTAGCACCAATTGGGGTTTTGGAGTAGGTGCTAAATTTTTATTTAAACCTTTTGGTGCAGGTGCAGATACCCGTACTTCTAACATGCCATTATCGGTAAAATATACCTTAAACAATCAATTTTTAGCAACTTCAGATTATACTATATTTTTCCCTCATGAAAACTATTTACTAAAAGGTAAAATAGGTTTTGCAAAATTTCCAATTAGCTATTTTGGAATTGGTAGTGATACTCAGGATACGAATAAAAGAGAAATTTCATTTAATAACTTTATTATTGAACCTTTACTTCTTAAAAAAATATCTGACGGTTTTTTTGTCGGTGGTGGATGGCGTTACAACACTTATAACAGTGTAGATGAAATTCTTGATGATGAGAATGACGTTAGAATATCTATTGATGATGAGTATGGAACAACCTCCTCTGGGTTTGAATTTGCACTTACCTTTGATACTAGAAATAATGTTTTAAATGCCTCAGAAGGTATTTTTAGTGAATTTACGCATGGATTTTATGATAAAGCACTGGGAAGCTCTCAAAATTTCATGCTTACAAAATTTGATTTTAGAAAATATTGGCAGTTTTCAGAACGTAGGCCAGACGACTCTTTTGCTTTTCAAACCTATGGTCGTTTTAGTTGGAATGAAACTCCAATATTAGAGTTATCTTCACTTGGTGGAGCAGAATTGTTAAGAGGATATCAAGAAGATCGTTTTAGGGATCGTCATGCGTTTTTCACACAAGCAGAATACCGATGGCAAGCATTAGAGCGTATTGGTTTTGTATTTTATACAGGAGCAGGAAATGTAGCTAGTAAGATAGAAGATATGGAGTTTAAAAATCTTAAATATTCATTAGGTACAGGAATTCGATTAAAAATTGTAAAATCTGAAAATTTAAATATTCGAGTAGATTATGCTGTTGGACTAGGAAGTACCTCAGACAGGAACTTTTACCTTGGTATTGCAGAATCATTTTA
>WTKB01000318.1 GCA_011524575.1 Aquimarina sp. | reverse complement strand
TATTTCTGGAGTTATAGTTTTAGTGAGCCAAAAGAAGTTACTTTAAATTTCTGGAAACAACGTAAAACTACAGGTAAAAAGACTGCAAGTGCCAAAACATCAACAAGTCGTATTCGTGAAATGATGGGAAGTAAATACCAATGGGACCAAGTAGAAGGACGTTACACACGTACACCAAACGACGATCAGTTTGAACGTAAAAACGGATAATATCACAAACAAAGAAGAATAGGACAAATAGTATTTTAACTCTAAAAAGGTTGATTTAATCTAAAACACTGTTAATCAAACAATATTTTTTTTTAAATCAGATTTATAATTATATATTTACATATAACATAACATACTATACTATGAAGTTTATTAAAAAAGGAGTTGAAAAATTTGCAGAGAAAATGCTACCTACAAGCATAGTAGGTGGTATATTAGCTGTAACTGCCGCAGGAATATTATTTGCAATACCAGGAGTAAATGTTGCTTTTGGAACTGCATGCCTTATAGCAGGAGCAACTTATGGTGGTCTTGCAGCTGTATCCGCTACTGCAAAAGCGGCTAGTGTATTAAGAAATAGATTATTTCGAAAAGATAAAACCAGAGCAAGAGTTAATCTTAGTAAAAAACTTCAAGATATACAAGTAAGTATTGGAGGAAATAAAGAAGATCTCGTAGCGTTTATTAATAATGCTGTACAGATGTCAACTGATCCTCAGGTTGCACAAATACGATTAGATCCTAAATCTGAGCTCTCTGTTGCAGATCAGATTGCAAAGCAATTGGATGCTAATAAGTTTTTTTCTAAAGAAGCAAACAAAAGAATAGAAAATCTTAACATTGTTCTCGGTAAAATAATTGATGGTTTTAAAGCGGAACAAGAGCAAGGTGCAAGAACTCCTAACGTAGGCGTGTATTCTACTCCAGTAGCACAAAGACGAACAGGACATACTCGAAAAACTGGGCATGTTAGAACTAGGATAGAACCTCGTGTTACAACTAGACGACCTACTGGTGGTTTGGGTGGATAAAATTAATAATAAGCTTAGAAGAGTTCATTTTAAATTATTTGATTTTTTCCTACATCAATAATCCCATAAGCACTAGTAAACAGTATTTTAAAATAAGAGTGATCCTTAATAGATTCGATTAATTATGAAATTTCAACAAACCGATCCACAAAGACGTATTAATAAAGGAATACCAGTAGCAGCTTTACTTTTTGGAGCAAGTGCAATAGCTTTAGGAGCATTGCTATTTACTCCTGCAGCTCCTGTAGCTGCTATTGCACTTGTAAAAATGGCAACAGTAGCTACGGGTTCTGGTCTAGGTGCAGCATTGATTGCACAAGGAATTGAGACCATAAAAAACCGCACACTACGAAAGGACAAAACTTTAGCTCGCATCGCATTAAAGAAAAATATTAAACAATTACATTCTCTTAAAGAAAATAATTCACAAGAATTGGTTACTGCTGTCAATGAGGCATTACAAAACTCTAATAACCCTAAGCTTAAAGAAGTAACTGTAACTGCTGATTCAGAGTTAACTATTGAACAGCAAATTGCTCAACAATTAGGTGCGGATAAAATAAGAACCATGGGTGCTGCAGATAAAGCAATACAGGATCTTAACACAATATTAGAAAATGTAATTGTTAAAATACAAAATCCTAATGTGCAACGTACAAAAAGACCTAATTTACAACGTACATTCTCGAGCTCACAAGTAACAAAAATTGATACTTCTAAAAGTCAAAGAGTAGGGTTAAGTCGTAGTGCATCTATGCCTTCGTTGACTACTTCAAAAAAACCTAATCCTTTACAAAGGAGTAAAAGTATGGGTAGGTAATTAGTTACCTGACACTATCTTAAAATCTGTATAAATTCTAAAAAATAGGGTTCGGTTATAAAAATAACCAAACCCTATTTTTAATTATAGCTAAAACTAAGAGCTTACTTACCCCCCTACTTCCTGTCATTCAATATTTTAATATCAATTCTTACTTAAAATACCCCCATTTTTTACTGATAAAACCTTCTTTTAGTAAAAAAGTCTTTTAAAAGAGCTGCACACTCTTTTTCTAATACTCCAAAAGTTACTTTGGTTTTTGGATGTAACTTCCCTCCAAAAGCACGGTATCCGCGCTGCATATCCGACGCTCCAAAAACCACCCGAGACACTTGACTCCAATACAAAGCACCTGCACACATGTTACAAGGTTCTAAAGTTATATACACCGTACAATCTTTTAAATATTTACCACCCAGTGTATTAGATGCAGCTGTAATGGCTTGCATTTCAGCATGGGCTGTAACATCTTTTAACTGTTCTGTAAGATTATACCCCTTAGCTATAATACGATCTTTAAAAACGACAATACAACCTACAGGTATTTCATTTGCTTCAAAAGCATACTGAGCTTGTTGCAAAGCTTGCTGCATATAATAACTATCATCGAATAATAATGCTGCTGACATAATTTTGTTGGTTTAATACTAATACCAATTAATTTTTAAAATCGATATAATAAATCGTTTCTTTTTCCTTTCTACTTTATTAGAAAAA
>WTKB01000341.1 GCA_011524575.1 Aquimarina sp. | reverse complement strand
ACTTTTAAATAGCCTACGTAACTAGCATTCTCAAAATCTTATCATTCCAACAAGCGTATGTAAAGAAAATTCAATTTTCTTATCAAAAGAGATTGTCTTTATAAAGAAAAATTGATTTCTTAAACATATCAAAGTGAAAGCTTGACTCTAACTCACAAGGACATGCTTAAACGTAAAACTTAAAACCTATAACGTAAAACGTATATAAACAGATGAAAGAATTTATATTGGAAAAACTACCTTTAAAAGAAGACATTGAAACAAAATACGTTTTAAAAAAACTCAATGAGGCACATAGAGCATTGGCCGAATTAAAAGGTTTGGTATCTAATATTCCAAACGAAGGTATTTTAATAAATACATTAGGGCTCCAAGAAGCAAAAGATAGTTCTGAAATTGAAAATATAATTACAACACATGATGATTTATACAAAGCCGAATTAAATTTGGATGGAGTAAAATCAGTAGATGCTAAAGAAGTACAAAATTATATCTCTGCGCTTAAAAAAGGATATTCGTTGATTTCAAAAAGAAACATATTATCAAACAATGACATCATACAAATCCAATCAGAATTAGAAAGAAATAATGCGGGTTTTAGAAAAGTACCAGGTACAGCGTTAAAAAACGCAAAAACAGGAGAGGTAGTTTATACACCTCCACAAGATTATGAAACAATTCATGATTTAATGAGCAATCTTGAACAGTTCATAAATGACGATACATTATCTGCGTTTGATCCCATTGTAAAAATGGCTGTAATCCATTATCAATTTGAGAGTATCCATCCATTTTATGATGGCAATGGTCGTACTGGAAGGATTATAAATGCGTTGTATTTAGTCATGAAAGATTTATTAAACCTACCTATTTTGTATTTAAGCCGTCATATCATCAAAAACAAAGCTGAATATTACAACCTACTTCAAGAAGTACGAGAAACGGGGAGTTGGGAAAATTGGTTAATCTATATAATTGAAGGTGTGGAGCAAACTTCAAAGCAAACAATTACACTAATAAGAGAAATTCAGTCTTTAATGTTAGAGTACAAACATTTAATAAGAGCAAAGTACAAATTTTACAGTCAAGATTTATTAAATAACCTATTTCAACATCCTTACACTAAAATAGAATTTATTGAAAGGGATTTAAATGTATCAAGGGTTACAGCTTCCAATTATTTGAATAAATTATCTGAAGGTGGAATATTGGTTAAGCACAAATTAGGAACAGCAAACTATTATATCAATCATAAACTATATGAAATATTAACAAGACAACATTTATAACGTAAAACGCCCATGTCGAATGTGGCGTTAATGCTAACTGACAAGCGAATGATTAAAAAACAAAGTCCATAGCTCACAGCGCAAGCCTTTTTCAACTTAAACACTCGAATACAAGAACACCTGAACACATTTTAACCGCCAAGCTCTACCTATTTACTCATTTCTTTTCCTTCTTCACGATCACATAGCTTACCATAAACTCATGGCTAGTAGTACCAGTGCCTGCATATCCATATTCAAAACAGTACCCGATGTTTATAGCATCTAAAGCCCTCGCCCCTATCAAAAGCCCTAGCGCATCTCCTGTTCTAAATGTAGGACCAGTCCATAGTTTGTCGTCCATATACAGCAGCGCCGACACTTCTGTTTGCATAGGTATTCCTTGCTCACTTCTGAGTAATAAGCGCGGTCTCAACTCAACCAATGGCGTGAGCTGATGCTGATAGCCTGCATTCACATAGAACGCTCTATTTTCTTGCGTATCCTCATAGTTCAACATCTTGGGGCACGCCACTCCTACAAAGAAGTTAGGCATTGAAAACTGTATTCCCGTCCCTACATTGGGTCTGCTAGCCGTTTGCAGTGAAGCGATATTTTCTGTGGTACTTGTCATCAATTGCGATAGGTCAGACCTCAACTGACTAAATCCACCTTTCAGCCCAAAAGCTAGCGTCCCATCTTGGAAGAGTTGAAGCTTATAGGCAAAGTCGGCATATAAGTAGGTTGCTTTGTTTGCACCTATTTTGTCTTGCACAAAGGTCAAGCCTACTCCTGCCTTATTGTTTAAGACAGCAGCATTTAGTCCTAGTAAGCTTGTGGTAGGTCCTCCTTCAAAACCTACCATCCCTAGCCTTTGTAATGCGATGGCTGAAATTTCGTTTTTACCGCCAACACTACTAGGATTATATACCTGCATATTGAACATAGCATGACCATATTGCAAATCTTGACCTTGGAGATGTAAGGAAAAACATAAGACTAGTATTCCTATAAAGGTATTTTTCAATGAAGTGAAAATATTCGTTTTCATAAACTGTTTTTTTTACTGTTTTTATTTTGATTACAAATACTCGGTAAACCACGTGTTATAGTAAGGCAAAAACTAAATTACTGCTGAATAGTACGAAGTATAAAGTACCAAGTACTACGATAAGGAAAGCATTAAAAAAAGATAGTCTGCTGACTTTTTAATACTCAAACAATTAAAAAAAAAACATTCTTTGTACCTTGTACTGAATGCAGACTTTTGTAAAAAGCAGAATAATCGAATTTT
>WTKB01000039.1 GCA_011524575.1 Aquimarina sp. | reverse complement strand
ACACATATTGCCTGTATCTTTGGTGAAAAAAAGTCATGAATAAAGTTTTTTGGTTTTTGTGTTTATGTATTAGTTTTACTAATATTTTTAAAATAGTTGCACAATCTCCCTATATTGAACTCACAGGAACAGTCCAAGATAATCATTTACAATCTGGATTAGCTTATGCTAATATTATTGTTAAAACTTTGGACAATAAAGTAGTGCAAACAACGTATTCGGATCAAGAAGGGGATTTTATTTTAGCTGTAAAACCTAAAGATATTCTTGTAGATATAGAGTTTCAGTTAGTTTCATACCAGTCATTTTTTTTTAAAAATATCGCTTTAAGTAGTTCTAAAAACTTGGGGATAATTCGTTTAACTCCCGAGGTGTCCCAGTTAAATGAAGTGGTGGTAACCACTCAAAAACCAACGCTTACTTTTGAACGTGGTAAAAAAGTTTTTACACTTTCTAATGACGTAACCATGCAGTCAGGAACAGCTACCGATGCCTTAAATACGATTCCGAGTGTGCAAGTAAACCTTGAAGGAAAGGTCAGTTTAAGAGGTAATGAAAATGTTCGTATTCTTCTAGATGGTAAACCGATTGCGGGTATAGGAAATGCCGCAGGAGATGTTTTGAGTCAGTTTCCAGCACAAACCATCGAAAAAATTGAGGTTATTACCAGTCCTTCCGCAAAATACCAAGCAGAAGGTACTGCAGGTGTAGTAAATATCATCACAAAAAAACAGAAAAAAAAAGGTCTTAATGCTACAATTTCACAAGTTTTAGGCGTACCTATTAGCAGTACCACGGCAGCAACTCTAAATTTACGAACTCAAAATATTAATTATTTTACTACAATTTCTCGTTATTTTAAAACTCCTCCAGGAAGTATTAGCTTTGATAATAATTACAATTCGGGCAGTTATATTCGCATACAAGAGGATCGTATTCTTGATCGTGAGGATCAAGGGACTATAGGTACATTTGGGTTTAAGTATCAAATTAATCCTAAACATAGTGTTTCAAGCAGTATCTCTACCCGATTTGTAAATAAAGAGGATACTTATACAAATTTTAGTACACGTAATTTTAGGGATCCGAATTTGCCTGATGCTTTAGTTCATGTATCACAACATACCATAACTCCTACCAAGAATATACAATGGACAGCTAATTATACGCATTTTTTTAACCAAGAAAGGAATCATAGCCTTTCTAGTGATTTCCAGTATGCTCATGATACTTTGAATAAAATAGGAAATGTAACTGATGAGCAGGATAATATTTTGATTAGTGAAGAGCAGTTTTCTAATTCTAGTAAGGAAAATCAATATATTTTTCAATCAGATTATACTTATTCAAAAACAGACGGTCATAAATTTGAATCGGGATATTTTGGGAGTTTTCGAAAACAAGATCAAGACTACCAACTCCAAGACTTAAATATAGAAAGCCAGTGTTTTGAATTAAATACAGATTTGACTAATCGGTTTGTTTTTTCAGAACATAATCACGCTATTTATACGCAGTGGAACACTAAATTAAAAAAAATAAATGCGTTGTTTGGGCTTCGAGTAGAATATACTCATATGGAGGGAGAACTCTTGCCAAGTTCAACACTTACTTCGGCTGAAGAGCTGCTAGGTGAAGGTATTCCACTGAATTTTACCACTGAATATGTCAAGCTTTTTCCAAATATAAGCTTTACTTATCCGTTTAGTGATGATCAAAATATTCGTGTGAGTTATAACTACAGAATCAATCGTCCTCGTTCTTTTTTCGTAAATCCTTTTCCTTCCAGGTCTAGTGATGCGAATATCTTTCAAGGAAACCCCAATTTACTACCTGTTTTTTCTGGAAACTATGAAATAGAATATTTAAAAGAATGGGAGCTATTCACTTTAAATACATCCGTATATCACCAAAATGCAAAAAATTACTTTCATTTTATTCGTGAATCATCGGGGCAAACCACTCCAGAGGGAATCGAAGTCATTCGAACCACCCCAATAAACTTAGATAGTAGTGAGCGTTATGGTTTGGAATTGGCTTTAAATTATAGTGCTGCCCAAAAAATACAGGTAAATTCTAGTATTAATGCATTTCAGTTTGTTTATAAGGGAGCTTTTAATGGAATTAACTACAATAGTAAAGATTATGGTTTAGTCTCTAAGATTCAAACAAAAATTCAACTTCCCCTTCAAAGTGAAGCACAAATAAACTATAACTACATCGCTGGTCGTCGTACCGCCTTAACCCACTATATGCCTCGTCATGGATTAAATTTAGGTTTAAGTAAAACTTTCTTTTCAAAAAAATGCACCTTAACTTTTAATGTAACAGATGTTTTTAACACGCAAAGAAGGCGTTATACGGTACAAAATATTGATTTCACAACAAATGCTGATTTACAATTTAGGTCTCGTCAATTCCTTCTTACATTGCGTTACAGAACAGAACCTCATAAAAAGGGTAGAAGAGGTATTGCTTATACCCATTGATCCTTGAAATCGATATAAGAGCTTGTATTCAGTTTAAACAAGCTCTTAATTCCAGTCAATAATTCAGTTACGGTTAAAA
>WTKB01000042.1 GCA_011524575.1 Aquimarina sp. | reverse complement strand
CCAAATATACTTTTATAATACTGAAAATCAAAAAAGTTAAAAGCTTGTTTAAAGAGAATACGAACTGTAATTCAAAAGTTTGCCGTTATTGGTTTACTTTTAAATGATGTACATATTGAGATATGTAAATCTTTTTAAAGTGATCCCAATTCTTAAAATTTTGGATTACAGGAAGTAGTGCCTTTAAACAAGCTCTTATAACGAAAATTCTTCTGTACCACCTTCCTGATATTTGTGTTCCGCTTCATTGATTTGTTCAATAAAGTACTTTGTTTGTAATGTTACTTGTTCAATGCCTTTTTGTAAAAAAATGCTGTCTTTAGGGTTGTTTTGAATGGTGTATAATGTGAGTTGTGCATAAGTTTCTATTCCTTTCATTCGGGATCGTACGGCATTGTCTTTTAGGGCTTCTACATTACTGTGTTCGTTGGAAAGTTCAAAAAGAATTTCAAGTATTCTAGTAGCTTGTTTATCAATAGAAATATTATTTTTTATATTTAAACTATTGGTATAAGTAATTAATTTTCGGATTTGTTTAGCTGTTGGTTCAAAATTTTCTCTGAAAGTACTTGATAAGGATTTAAATTCTAGTTTAGTTACTTTCTTAGGGTTTTCATGTTCAATACCATTAGTTATCGTATCTAACTTCTCGATTTTTACTGTAATAGGTTTATTTTCTTTTGAAAAAAAAGAACAACTAGATAGTAATAAGCAAAAAATACTTGTTTTATAAATCATTTTAGAAATAAATACTTTTTTAATATTTTATAAAGATAAAAAGCGTTTGATGATATCATCAAACGCTTTTTAAATTAAGAGCTTGTTTAAACAAGCTCTTATATAGTTTTAGCAAAACAAGGTATTAGATGTTTTCAGCAAGCCAATTACCTACTTCGCTTGTTTTGTATGCCTTTGCACCATTAGAAAGATCTTCAGTTACCACACCTTCTGCAAGTGATTTATTTACCACATTACGGATGGCTTGAGCTTCCTCATTTAAATCAAAACCTTCAAAAAGCATTGCTGCAGAAAGTACTGTTGCTAATGGGTTAGCAATATCTTTTCCAGCTGCTTGTGGGTATGATCCGTGAATCGGTTCGTAAAGTTTTGCTTTTAATCCTACAGAAGCCGATGGCATAAGTCCCATAGATCCTGAAATTACAGATGCTTCATCTGTTAAAATATCTCCAAATAAGTTTTCGGTAATTAATACATCATAACTATTTGGCCATTGTACTAATCGCATCGCTACAGCATCTACAAATTCGTAAGATACTTCTACCTCTGGATAATCCTTTTCTAAACCTTGTACCGTCTCTCTCCAAAGTCTAGAAGTCTCAAGTACATTGGCTTTATCTACACAACATAATTTTTTTGAACGCTGCATGGCAAGTTCAAAGCCTTTACGAGCAATTCTTGTTACTTCCTCTCTGGTATATACACAGTTGTCAAAAGCTGTTTCCCCTTCATCTCTACGTCCTTTTTCACCAAAGTAAATTCCTCCAGTAAGTTCACGTAAAAACACTAAATCGGTACCTTCAATACGTTCTTTTTTTAAAGGCGATTTATCAATTAAAGAAGGAAAAGTAAAGGTAGGTCTTACATTTGCAAATAAACCTAGTTTTTTACGCATAGCAAGTAATCCTTGTTCGGGTCTTACTTTCGCAGAAGGATCATTATCAAACCTTGGGTGACCAATAGCTCCAAATAAAATAGCGTCTGCGTTTAGGCAAATTTGGTGTGTTTCTTCTGGGTAAGGATCTCCAACAGCATCTATGGCAGCTGCACCTGTAAGTGCAGGCGTCCAATTGATTTCATGATTAAATTTTGTGGCAACAGCGTTACAAACTTTAACAGCCTGATCGATAACTTCTGGTCCGATACCATCACCAGCCAAAAGAGCAATATTTAATTTCATAAAAAAGAATTCTTAAGGTATTATTTCACTGCAAATATAATGGAAATCAATGAGCTTATTTTTTTCATTTTTTTTTCAGTGTTAAACGAATTATTATTCGTAATTCTTGTTATTTATTTGGTAATTTTTTTGCAGGCATCGGACCTCTTAAATGTATGACAAGACCATTTAAAAAATTACGTAATATTTGATCTCCACACTCCATATATTTTGGATGGTCTTCACTTCTAAAAAAAGCCCCTAACTCTGCTTTACTTACTTTAAAATCAACTAATTTACAAATTTCAATAATATCTGTATCACGAAGTTTGTGTGCAACTCTTAGTTTTTTAAAAATATCGTTGTTGGTAAGTCCTCCCATTTATTAATATTTGTGTTGTCAAAATTTCAAAGCTAGTTTTATTTTTTAGGAACTAAAAAACTTTAGAGTTCTTTTGTTTAATTTTTTTTGTATTGGTTTTTTCTGAAAGCTTGTTTAGAGCTTGTTTAGAGGGAATACAAACTGTAGTTCAAAAGTTTAGGGTTTTGGTTTACTTTTAAATGATGTGCATATCAAGATATGTAAATCCTTTTAAAGTGATCCAAGTTCTTAAAATTTTGGATTATAGGAAGTAGTGCCTTTAAACAAGCACTTACCCTATTCTATATAAAAACCTCTTGC
>WTKB01000119.1 GCA_011524575.1 Aquimarina sp. | reverse complement strand
AAATTAATTTTAGATGCAGCTCATGAGCATACGCATTTTGGGCCTGGAGGAAGAGATAGAGCAACTCAATTTAGATTTCCTAGCGAATTACTAGAAGCTTTCGAGTCGAATACATTTTTAAATGATAAACAAATGATTCAAGCAGCTAGAGCGCATTTAGGAACACAAGGAGATGGAAATCATTTTTTGTTTGTAGGCAAATCTAAAAATACAGGTGATACTATGATGGTAACACATCACGGCTCTAGAGGGCCAGGAGCGCGTTTGTATGATAAAGGAATGAAAGTAGCTGAAAGGTTTAGAAAAGAAATTTCACCAAAAACATTAAAGCAAAATGCTTGGATTCCTTTTGAAACAGAAGAAGGTCAAAATTACTGGGAGGCATTACAAATTATAAGAGATTGGACTAAAAAGAATCATGAAGTATTACATGATGCCGTAGCAGAAGCACTGGATATTAAAATTGAAAATAGATTTTGGAACGAACATAATTTTGTGTTTAAAGATGGAAATAAATTTTACCATGCTAAGGGAGCTACTCCTTTGGATCCAAAGTTTATGCCTGATATTACGGGCCCTAGGTTAATCCCGTTAAATATGAGTGAACCGGTTTTAATTGTGGAAGGTGATACCAATGCCAATAACCTTGGTTTTGCTCCTCATGGTGCAGGTAGAAATGTGAGTAGAACACAGCATAGAAAATCTAAAATTGGGGATGACTTTAAAATTTTTAAAGAAGAAACTAAAGGTTTAGATGTACGTTTCTTTTCCAAAGAAATCGATATTACTGAGCTGCCAAGTGCCTACAAAAATGCACAAAATGTAAGAGCTCAAATGAAAGAATTCAACTTAGGAAATGTCATTGATGAGGTGATGCCTTACGGGTGTATTATGGCTGGTGATTGGCAAAAAAATGCGCCTTGGCGTAAAAAAAGAAGAAATAAAAGAAAGTAACACTACTTAACTTGACAATGTTGGGGCTAAGTTTTTAGAGGCTTTATAATATAAATGATAAAGCTATTTGGAATAAATGCCCCTTATTTTCACTTCCGTAGAAATAAGATTAAACAATGAATTTGAATTATACAATAAACAAAATGCAATTACAAGGTAATGAGCAGGTCATAGGATTTATGAATAAAAGCTTTACAGGAAGTAAAGTACTTTTCTACTGTAACTACTTGAAAAATTAATGTAAAAGCAGTAATTACAGTACATAGATTATCCATAAATCATTTATTTCAGGTGACCATTAATGTTTGAAAAAAACCTGAAATGGAAAGCTTTCGAACGTTTTCAGAAGCTTCATTAAATAGAACACGGGTATTAACTTAATTGAAATAAACACCCGTAAATTATATAGTTTATGGACACAAAAATTATTGGATTTTCAACAGGAAATGGACCTGTTGAATGTACATGGGCGTTAGCCAAAATACTTTCAATTTTTATAAAAGAAGTTGAAAGTCATCAAATAAAATATCAAATATTAAATCAGGAATCGGGTAGTTTAAATGCTACGGTTAAGTCGGTTATCATAAAAATAGAAGGGCATTCATTGGAGTCATTTTTACTACAATGGATTGGAGTCTTAAAATGGGTAGGTACTTCGATTTTAAGACCTAATCACAAACGTAAAAATTGGTTTGTGCAAAGTTTTGAGATTCAAGAGGCGGCTGTTTTTCAATTTAATGAAAGTGATTTTAGTTATGCAGCTTACCGTAGCTCTGGTCCAGGAGGGCAACATGTAAATAAAGTTAGTTCGGCTGTTCGCGCTACACATTTACCTTCGGGCATCAGTTGCGAAGTTTCAGAAAGTAGATCACAACATCAAAATAAAAAAATAGCACGCAAACGCTTGTTAGATAAGTTACAGGAACATCGTTTGTCACAATTAAAAAGGATTGATGATAGTGTATGGCTTCAAAAATTACAAGTAGACCGTGGTAATCCTGTTCAGGTATTTAATGGTTCGGATTTTAAAAAATCCACCCGAAAAAAAATGAAACCGAATAATCGACAAAAAATTAAGTTACACTTAAAAAGACAATTATGGGATTAAATCTTGCTGATCGTTACTACCTTACTGCTAAGTCAGGAGCATCTTTTTATACTCCTGATTGGCAAGAGGTATGTGAAAATTTAAATTATGCTTTGTCTTATAATGAAAACCATAAGTCTGCTTTAACCTTATTAGGGAAAATTTACGCTAAAGAGTTTTCAGATTATGAGTTTGCTTTTGAATGTTTTGATAAGGTTTTGGGTTTAGATACTAATTTTTATGAAGTCTATTATCATTACATAAGGGCTTTAATTTGGAAAGAAGACATAATAAGAGCTCAGCGATTATTAGTTTTTGCTTTTAAAGTTGCAGGAATCGATAAAGCAGAATTATATGTTTTATATGGGTATATGTTAGAAGTTTTAGGTCAATACAAATTGGCTAAAAAAGCACTAAAAACAGCAAAAATATACTGTTATAATAATGATTATATGGATTTTATTAATGAAGAAATAAAACGAGTGAAATCTAAAATGAAATAATTAGGTATTCAACCAGAATTCTTTTTAGATTCTGGTTTT
>WTKB01000047.1 GCA_011524575.1 Aquimarina sp. | reverse complement strand
GTTTAGCTTTACGTGCTCGTGATGGACAGATTACTGTGGATGAAATGACAGGGGGTACATTTACAATCACTAATGGTGGGGTATTTGGATCTATGTTGTCTACTCCAATTATCAATCCTCCTCAATCGGCTATTTTAGGAATGCACAATATTGTAGAGCGTCCAATGGCAGTAAATGGTCAAGTGGTGATTCAGCCGATTATGTATGTGGCTTTATCTTACGATCATCGTATTATTGACGGTAAAGAGTCAGTTGGTTTCTTAGTTGCTGTTAAGGAAGCTTTGGAAAATCCAATTGAATTATTAATGGATAATAATATTAATAAAGCTTTAGAATTGTAATTCATTCGTTTTTTAATATTTCTTTATAAAACAGACTCTAAAAGAGTCTGTTTTTTGTTGTTGAATGATTTGTATAGTGTTTTATTTTTAAAACTTATCACTCGTTTTAGTGTTTTAAATGTTAAAAGACAATATTTTTATTGTTAAAAAATGTTTTTTGCTGTGTTTTTTGTAATAAAACAAGCGGGTATTAGTTGTTAATTCATAATTTTTTATATTTGTTTTACGTTATATTGTATATAAGTGCAGTGTTTTATAGGTGAATACGCTGATGTGTTTCGTTTTTAAGTGTTGTCATACAATTTTAATAGTTAATTAAGTTAAGTTAAGTTCTGAGGGCCTGGTGTAAACTAGGCTTTCTTTTTTGTGTATTTTTGAGCTATGATTTTAACTGATACACATTCCCATATTTATAGTGAAGAATATAGTCTAGATCAAGACGAGGTTTTAAATAGAGCTATTGGAGTTGGGGTTTCAAGGATATTTGTTCCTGCAATAGATTCTGAATCTTTTGAGTCGATGTTGAGAGTAGAAGAGCGTTATCCAAATAATGTTTTTTTAATGATGGGTTTGCATCCTACTTACGTTAAGGAAAACTACAAAGATGAGTTAAGTTTTGTTGCTCAAAAACTTACTGAGCGAAAATTTAGCGCAGTTGGAGAAATAGGAATTGATTTATATTGGGATAAGACATTTTTAAAAGAACAACAATATGCTTTTGAATATCAAATTCAGTTAGCAAAGCAATATGATTTACCAATTAATATTCATTGTAGAGATGCTTTTGATGAAGTTTTAGAGATTTTAGAACAAGAGAAATCTTCTGGTTTTAAGGGAGTTTTTCATTGTTTTACAGGTAATATGAAACAAGCAGAAAGAGCTATTGATTCGGGTATGAAGTTAGGTATTGGTGGTGTGGTAACTTTTAAAAACGGGAAAATTGATCAATTTCTTCGAGATATTGATATTTCTAATATTGTTTTGGAAACTGATGCGCCATATTTAGCTCCCAAGCCTTTTAGGGGGAAAAGGAATGAATCTAGTTATATAGTGCACATTGCTGAAAAAGTTGCAGATATCTACGGTTTGTCTTTGCAGGAAGTTGCAGAAATTACTACAGCAAATTCTAAAGATATTTTTGGGTTTTAGTTGTATCTTTAAGTTAAATGCTAAAAAAAGATAAAATACTAATTCTTTATTCTGGTGGTACCATCGGAATGTTGAAAAACGAGGAGGGGGTTCTTCAGCCTTTTGATGTCAGTTATTTGATAAAGGAGATTCCTCAGTTAAGTAAGTTGGATTGTCAAATTGATTTTAAGTCTATATTGTCTCCTAAGGACTCTGCTGATTTTAATCCCAGTGATTGGGTTGAGATAGGACAATTGATTTTTGATAATTATGATTCTTATACAGGGTTTGTTGTGTTACACGGTACTGATACAATGGCTTATACAGCAAGTGCTCTTAGTTTTATGTTTTCTGGTTTAAAAAAGCCCGTGATTTTTACTGGTTCACAGTTGCCTGTTTCTCATGTGAGGACTGATGCATATGAAAATCTTTTGTCAAGTGTGCAAATAGCTTTATTAAAAAATAATGAGGTTGCTGTAGTACAAGAAGTGTGTGTTTTTTTTGGGAATAAACTTTTAAGGGCTAATTGTGCAACTAAGTCTAGTAGTAGTGATTTTGTAGCATTTGAGTCCTATAATTATCCCTATTTGATAAATGCAGGTGTGGAGCTAAAAGTGCAGCAAAAATACCTTTGGGATGCTGTTAGTCTAAATAGTTTTTCTTTTGATTCAAGAGTAAGCTCGCAAGTTTTTGTTTATAAATTGTATCCAGGTGTTAATTTGCGTTATTTTGAACATCTTGTAGAGACATTAGATTTTAAAGTTTTGGTTTTACAAACCTATGGTTCTGGGACATTTTTGCAACAATATGATTTTATCAATTTGTTAAAACAGTTAAAGGAGAGGGGTAAGGTTATTATTAATGTAACACAATGCTTAAAAGGAGGGGTTAAGGAAGGTTTGTATGTTACAAATTCAAAATTTAATGACTTAGGGATGGTTTCTGCAGGAAGAATGACATTTGAAGCAGTTGTTGTGAAAAGTATGATTTTATTAGGAAGAGGTTTTACTTCGGATGATTTTGTTAACTATTTCTTAATGTCACTTTCAGGGGAAAGAGCTTAAAAAAAACCTTTTCGATTTTATATATACACCAATTTTTCATTTATTTGCTAA
>WTKB01000324.1 GCA_011524575.1 Aquimarina sp. | reverse complement strand
CTTGTTCAAAAGTTTCCTCGTGTAAATCTTGCATTAATAGATCTAACTTTTTAGGTGGTTTCTGCTTTAAGCGGTCTAAAAACTTTTTGTTTTCCTTTTTAACCTCTTTGGCTTTTTCTTTAAGTTGATCTATTTCATTTTGCATAAAGCAAAATTACAAATTATAGCATTCGTAAACAGAAACTTTACTCTATAAGAAGATTTTTTTTAATGATAGTTTTAAGTCTTTCTTTTACTATTAATGTACCTCTATGGCTTAGATGATCATCATCAATATACAATACGTCCATTCCGTTTAAGACTAATGTCTTAGCATTATTATTAAAAAGGTCTTTGATAGGAAGTACTTCACAATGAGCATACATATTTGAAATTTTATGTATTAGTTTTCTACCTTCTTCATACTTATGCGCTTTACTCCCTTGTAGGCTTGGTATAAATTGCTGTAATCCTTTAGTGGGTGTATAGTTTAAATATGATAAAAATTGTGGTGTGTTTTTATTTCCGAAATACAATACTGGTGGCTGTTCTATTAATACAACCTTAGTTCCTATTTGCTTGGTAAAATCTAACAAATCGTATACCTCCTTAATGTTTCTATCCGACCATTTAGAAGCGATTGCAATTAATTTAGGTTTCCATTTTTTTAATGCAGTCATTCTATGCTGGTCAAATAAAAACTTTTCTTCGGGACTGAAAAAAGGAACACTTTGATTTTTATCAATTGGAATTTGAAAAAAGGGACTTACTCCATCTGCAGTATAAAATGATATGGAATGTTTTTGTTCTTGACATATTTGATCAATGACCCCTCCCCACATCACGGCATGAGAATCCCCTAATACAACTATTTGAGGAATAGTACCTCCGTAAAGCTTAATGATACCTCCTTCTTTATAAAAATTGTTATTGGGTTGCTGATTCTTAGACATACTAATTCCTTTCATACGTTTTAAAACATGATCTGGTAAAGGAACTGGAATTACATTGTATTCTTGACCTTTCCAGATAGTAGCATTGTAATTAGAGACATCCTCAATAAAATCACTTTTGTATAAATAAGCTGAAAATAGAATAGTAAATATATACGAAGGAATAATGAATTTTAAAATGTTGGGTTTATTCCTTGTGGGTCTTTCAATAAAATAAAATGAGAATAGGGATAAAACTATGATTGTTAAAACTGTAATAATGAAATGAATTTGTAACTGATATTTGATTTCAAATTCTTTAACAAAATAAATTACAGGCCAATGCCATAAGTAAAGTGAATATGAGATTTTTCCTATAAAAACAATCAACGGCTTAGAAAGTAAGCTTGTCATTGGATTTAGAAGATTATTGGAACTATAAATAAATAATAGGGTACCGATTACCGGTAACAGCATTAATAAAGTTAAAGCACTATCCTTATCAATTTGTACAAATGATATGAATATCATGATTAAACCAATAACCGATAAAATTGTATTGCTTTTTATTTTACTAGAATGTGTTGTACAAAAAACACCAAGCAAACATCCACAACCCAGCTCCCAAATTCTTGTAGGTAATAAGTAAAAAGTAGCGGTAGGTGAATATACTCCACCATAAACAAAAACTAAGAAACTAAAGAAACTTAGTAAAATAAATATGTGCAGTAAGTATTTTTTTAAATACTTGTTTAACAATAAAAGTAGAACTGGAAAAAACAAATAAAATTGCTCTTCAATAGACAAAGACCATGTGTGTAAAAATGGAGAGTTTTCAGTATGCTCTCCCCAATAATTAGATGAATTGATCCAAAAATTTATATTTGATATGGAAAGTAAGGTTGCAATTCCTTGTTTTCCTATTGTAGGTAATGAAGGTGCATAAGAAAAATTTAAGCTCATGACTAAGACTACAAAAACCACAACTAGGAATACCGGTAACAATCTTTTGAGTCTTCTTATCCAGAATTTTTTTAGAGAAAATGAATTTTGATGTAGATCATTTAATATAATAGATGTGATTAAAAAACCTGAAATCACAAAAAATATATCGACCCCTATAAATCCACCTGGAAATATATTTGGGAACATATGAAAAAGGATCACAAAAACTACAGCAATAGCTCTTAAACCATCTATTTCGGGTCTGTATTTTATTGTATTACTCATTATAATTGGCTAAACCTGATAATAGATTGACCTTTTTTACTAAATACTTTACTCTATGCTTCTCAAATTTAGCGCATTTTTTCTTTATGTTTTTTAAACAGATATGTGGGCTATCATTTTAATTAAAGACTTTACTAATAAAATTAATAAACTAAATTTGTTTTCATGGAAAAAGACATTTTTGGCACTGCGATTAAAGAATATTATCATTCAAAAAAAGAGGTAGAAATTAAAGTACTTTCCAATGATTTTGATGAAGATATCATACCTGTTCCCTATTTATTTAGGAGCTATGCTGATATGCCTAAGATAGAGCAAATAGCTCTAAGTTTAAGCAAAGGCAAAGTGTTAGATGTGGGTTGTGGTGCAGGATGCCATAGTTTGTACTTACAGAACTCTAAAAACCTAAAAGTTACTGCGATTGACACCTCACAGGGTGCTATTGAAATTG
>WTKB01000243.1 GCA_011524575.1 Aquimarina sp. | reverse complement strand
GATTAATGGGGAATTCAGCTTCAGGTAATAGTGGAGCTTCTTCTATCCTAACTTCAATTTTAGATGCAGATGGTGACGGAAGTATCATTGATGATGTAGCAAATATTGCTCTAGGAGGAAAAAAACAAGGAGGTCTTGGTGGATTACTAGGTGGTTTATTTGGTAAATAAGCTTTTAGTAACAACAGAAATAAAAAGAGCTCTCACTTAATTGTGAGAGCTTTTTTGTTGTAATGATTTTATAGAAAAACTTATAGTTGTAAATTTGCAATATGGATAAATTAAAAGAACGTTGGGGGATTACTAGTAACTGGGAATTAGTTGCTATTTTTTGCGCTTTTGGAGTTAATGGAACTTTTGCTGCTCGAATTGTAAAGCCTTTCTTAAGATCAATAGGATTAAATGAAGAAAATTTTCCTGCGGTTCTTTTTTGGATACTTTATATCCTAATCGTTTTTGCAGTATACCAAATTACACTTCCTTGGTCCGGTTGGCTATTTGGACAATATAAATTCTTTAAAGCTTTTCAAGTAAAAATGCTTTCTCGTATTGGTTTAGGTAAATTATTTAAAGACAAGTAAGCTTAGCTATTATCTTTATTTTTTGAAATCACATAAGTGTAAAACCACATAATAGTAAAAGTTGGTATTACATCTAATCCTGGTATAGCTTCTTCAATAAAAGTTACTAAACCTGCAATTTTCCCTTCTTTGCCTTTATAAAGTTTGGTCATTAACCAAGCTGATAATGGAGCCCACACTACATCTGTAGCCTCTCCTATTCCCGGAAAGAAATAAGAAAGCATACCAACCGCATCTAGTAATAGACTTAAAAATAATTTAGGTATTTTGTTCATAAGGTTTTTTATTATCAAATACAGCAAGTATTATTCCAAAATATCACTAAAGTAATTTTCTAATTTTTGAATTTTTGGACTAATTACATAGTTACAATATGGCTGTTCAGTATTTAAGTCATAGTAATTAAAATGATAATCCTCAGCATCATAAAAAACCTCAAAATCACATATTTGTGTCACTATTGGATCATTAAACACTTTCTCTTGTTCTAAAATTTTTACAAAATCAATAGCTTTTTGTTTTTGATTTTCATTTGTAGTAAAAATCGCACTTCGATAATGTGTTCCCTTATCTGCACCTTGCCTATTTAATGTTGTAGGATCGTGAGTTGCAAAAAACACCTCTAAAAGCTTTAAATAACTAATTTCAGATGCATCGAATTCAATATAAACAGCTTCGGCATGACCTGTTCGCTCTGTGACTACTTCTCTATAGGCTGGGTTTTTAATATGCCCACCTGTAAAACCCGGTTTTACTATTGATACACCCTTTAAGCGCTTAAATACGGCTTCGGTACACCAAAAACAACCACCTGCAAATACTGCTACACTCATATACTAACTTTAAATAAAAAAGGATACCCTAAGGTACCCTTTTAATTTATGTGATAATTATAAAAATTACTTAATAATTTGAGTTGTCTCTACTTTTCCATTTTCTAAGATTACATAAACCACATAGATTCCTGAATTTAGACCTGATACATCAATAGATAAATGAGTGTCATTTACTCTAGATTGACTAGCAGTAACTCCTGATAAACTTACTATACTTACCTCATTAATTAAGATACTCGAAGAAATATTTAAAACATCAGTTACAGGATTTGGATAAGCAACTAAATCAACTTGTTGGTCTTTTACTAGAGTATCCTCTACTATTGATTGTGAATCTTCTGTAACAATTCTCGCTGCTGTTGTAGTTCCATTTAAAGATGAAGCTCTTTCTACAGTAGTGTAAGTTATATAAGGCCTTGTAGCAACATTACCTCCTTCAGAAGAATGAAATCTAAATTGCTCTGAACCTGACTCCTCTCCCATTAAGGCTATCGAAATATTACCTTGAGAATAATCTTCAATAAAATAAGGTGCAATTGGAAGATTATAAGTTACTGCACTTGCACCTCTAAAATTTATAATACTAATTTTATCTCCAAATGAAGGTGCATTGGAGAATGTTACTGATCCCTCGGACCAAGAGTTTGAATATTTGTAAAAACCTGTTTCCATAACATAAGAACCGCTTCTTACATTTCCATAAACCACCATTGAAGCATCAATTACCTCACCAGAAACATTACTAGTATTAAATTTAACAACAGCTCTTCGTGTATTTTTACCAGAATCACCTTGTTCTTTTATCCTAACTAATGAATCAGAGTTATAATTATTATCAGAATTTGAACCACCTCTAAGGTAAGAATCTTCTATAGCCGGAACTGAGTAAGTATTCACAGATAACCCATAAATCAATCTTAATGCTTTTGCAGCGTATCTTCTTCCTAAAATTCTTTGACTATAGTTATCAAAATGAGTAGCATCAGTTTCACTTCCATTTGCTAAACCATCTGCGTTTGTTGTTAAACCAACAGATTCAGCATAATCAGAATCAGAAATTACCGAAGAAATACCCTCCATCATTGCATTAAAGTTGTCATTAGCATTATCGTTATCTCTATCCTGACTTAATTGTCCTGCTATTAAAGGCACATTTCCAAATTCAGCTCTAAGTGCACTAACTATAACATTTAATTTACTTAAAT
>WTKB01000030.1 GCA_011524575.1 Aquimarina sp. | reverse complement strand
TTAGTTCCCTTTAAAAGTAGTATTTATTGCTTTTGATATGATAAACGAATGACTATTTACAAATTTATAATCGATTAATTGCTAGTATTTTGTTGTCTATTGGGATGAAAAGATCAAAATTCCATTCGAGTTTTGACATTAAGTATGCGTCCAGTTAAATAATTGGGAATCGCCACTTCTACATCACTACGCACATCTTTAACATAAATATTAGTAATGGAATTTTTAAAATTGAAAATATTAAATAGTTCCACACCAAGTTCAAGACTTTTAAAATGCCTTAAAAAACCTTGCTCTTTTTTCTTAGTATCTGGATTCGTTATTTGATAAAAGGTACCTATATCTACTCTTTTGTAGTCGCGCAATCGGCTTTGAAAGTCGTAAGGATCTGCATAACTCGGTGAGCCACCAGGGACACCTGTTTGGTAAGATAGGTTTAAATACATTTTTAGATTTGGAATACTTTTTACATAGTCTTGAAAAAGCATTCCAAATTTTAAACGCTGATCCGTAGGTCGAGAAATATATCCTTTATTATTGTAATTTTCTTCTGTTTTTAAATACCCTAAACTCACCCATGATTCCGTTCCTTCGATAAATTCTCCATTAATTCTGGTATCTATTCCAGTACTATACGCCGTAGCCAGATTATCGGCAAAGTATCTTAAACGTACATTTTCTAAAGTATAGGTATTTACATTATTAAGATGTTTATAATATACTTCTGAAGTAAGTTTAAAAGGGCGTTTCCAAAGTTTAAAATGGTAATCTTTACCTAAAACTACATGATAAGATTCTTGTGCTTTTACTTCGGGTTGCACCTCTCCTGAAAGAGCTCGCATTTCTCTATAGAAAGGCGGTTGATGGTACACTCCTGTAGAAAACCTAAATATAAAATCATGTTTCCAATCGGGTTTTAGGGTCGTTTGAAATCTTGGACTAAACACACTTTGACCTTTAAAACTTTCTCCATTTGTATTCACTTTCCAGTGGTGAAATCGTACACCAGTAGTTAGCCATAATTGGTGGTTTTTTAATAGTGTTTTATAATTCCATTGTCCAAATCCAGAAAATCGTTGTGTAGTTACATTGTTTTGTGTTTTTAAACTCGATTGTGGTAAAATTCGCAGGTCATCATTAGGGTTATCAAAGGGGTTATTAGGGGTGTCATCTAGGGTGTTTTGGTTGATAAAAAAACCAGAGTCACTTAGAAACTCATATTCGTCTAACTGATCACGAATATCTTCTTGAGTATATTTTATACCCCATTCTAGTAAATGTTGATTATTTGCTTTATAATCCCCACGATGTTCTATATTAAAAATAAGCGCATCGAGATAATTTCGTGCATGAGAAAATTCAGCACCTACACCATCAATACTTTCTATCTCTCCAAAGTTAGCACTTCCAGGTAAGGTGTTAACATCACCTATTAAATATTGTGCTAGAATATCGTAATTTTCTTGTTCTTGCGTATGGTACATAGAAGTAATCCAACGCAAACTGGTTTTTTTATTGGGTTGAAATTCACTTTTAAAAGCCCCAAAAAGAGTTTGGTAGCGGTCTTGCTCGTTACCTTCATAAATTACCGTTAGTGCTCTTGGGCTACTAATCGTTCCAAAATTAGTAGTACGTGAAAGTGGACTAAAATTATATACATTTAAGGCAATATTACCTAAAAAATGTATTTTCCATTTATCATTTAAATTACGAGTAATAAAACTTTGTACATCTACAAAATACGGATTGTAATTGCTTTCGGTATCGGTAGTGTTTACAAGTAGGCTGTTATTACGGTAGCGGACTCCTAGCTGAATATTGTTTTTTTTATTTTTAGAGATACCTGCCAAAGTAACTTGTCCTCCAAGTAAGCTGAGTTCTGCTTTAAGGCTGTTTTCTAAAGGAGTTTTATAAGTAATATCGAGTACAGAAGATAATTTATCTCCATATTTTGCCTGAAATCCTCCCGCAGAAAATACTACATTTTCTACCATATCAGTATTTGTAAAACTCAATCCTTCTTGTTCTCCAGAACGTATTAAAAACGGACGATACACCTCTATTTCATTTACATATACTAAGTTTTCATCAAAGTTACCACCACGTACATTGTATTGCGAACTCAACTCATTATTATTACTAACCCCAGGAAGGCTTTTAAGTAAGCTCTCAATACCTGCATTTGCAGAAGGGGTATTCCTAATGGTTTCTGGGTCCAGATTTACTACACCTTCAATGGCTGTTTTTTTTGTTGAGCTAATAATTACTTCTGAGATTTGTTCTGCCTCTAGGCTCAATACAGGATTAAATTCTAAATTCTCTCCTTCTTTTAGCTCGATGGTAATTATTGTTTTTTTAAAACCAATATGCTCATAAATACAAGAAAGTTC
Source organism: Aquimarina sp. (assembly GCA_011524575.1). GTDB lineage: Bacteria > Bacteroidota > Bacteroidia > Flavobacteriales > Flavobacteriaceae > Aquimarina. The sequence goes on along the minus strand of WTKB01000030.1, from coordinate 235 downwards.
TATTTTTTCAGGAACAGAAATGAAGTATGCTCCCTTAGTGTTTGTGGTAGTGAAACTACTAAATTCAAAATCAGGGTTTTTACTTTCTATTTGAATAGAAACTTTAGACAATGGTTGCTTAAATTCATCTAAAACCACACCAGAAAGTAGTGCGTTTTGAGCCTTACTAGAAAAACAAAAGAATAACGGAAATAATAAACAAATAAATATTTTCAAAATGCTCGGGGATCTATAA
>WTKB01000242.1 GCA_011524575.1 Aquimarina sp. | reverse complement strand
AATACTTCAATTTATTTTATATCGATTTCAAAGATCAATTGGTATAAGAGCTTGTATTCCGTTTAAACAAGCGCTAAAAACTTTAGTATTATTAACTTCAAAAGAAATACAATCATGAAAAATAAATACGATTCAAAATGCAACACTCACGATCATAAACAGTGGTCTAGAAAATCTTTTTTACAAGCATTAGGTTTTCTTTCTGGAGGGAGTATGATGCTTGGGAAAACAGCACTTACTTCAAGTAATCATTCTTTTCTTTCTCAAAGTTTAGCCAATCTCGAACACGACAGAGTATTAGTTCTTTGTCGGTTTGGAGGAGGGAATGACGGATTGAGTAATATTATTCCTCTAAACCAATATGACGATTATGTAAATGCAAGACCTACCATACATATTCCTGAAAATAAATTACTCACTGTACAAGAAGATGTGTTTGCAGTACCTGAAACTATGGCTCCATTGGAATTTCTTTGGAAAGAAAACGGTATGAAAGTAGTGAATGGTGTTGGGTATAACAATATTAATTTATCACACGCAAAAAGTTCTCACATTTGGATTGATACAGATGTAGAGAACAGAGTAAAAGGAAATGGTTGGATTGGGCGTTATTTTCAAGAAGAGTTTCCTGATTTTATTGCTAATCCTCCCAGTTTTCCACCAGCATTAAAAGTAGGAGGGGGTACAAATAATGCCTTATGTAGAGGTGATGAACACCAATATGCGTATACTTTTGGTACTGTAGAGCGGTTAGAACAAGTGGCTAAAAATGGTGTTTTATATGAAGTGGAAGGTGAAAATACTCAAAATTGTACGTATCAGAATAAATTAAATCATATTCAGAAGACAAGTAATTTTACCACTAAGTATGCACAAGCTATCTACGAGGCTTATCATAGGTCTTCGAATTATAGTGGGGGTTATAAAACAGATAGTCTTAGTAAACAACTTGCTGTTATTTCTAGGTTGATTAAAGGAAACTTAGGAACACGGGTTTATGTAATTACTTTAAGTGGTTTTGATACGCATAAAAATCAGGTGACTAGACATAATAATTTGATGACTTCGTTTTCAAATGCAATAAGTACTTTTTACAAAGACCTAGATCAAGCAGGTTGGTCAGATAAAGTACTTACAGCTACTTTTTCTGAATTTGGAAGGCGTGTTAGTGAGAATGGTTCTAAAGGAACGGATCACGGGAGAGCAAGTAATATGATGCTTTTTGGTAAAGCACTTAATGGTACGGGTGCTGTTAACGACTACCCAAGCCTTACCGACTTAGATAATACAGGAAATTTAAAATACAGTACTGATTTTAGAGCAGTATATGCGACACTACTTCGAGAATGGTTGTCCGTTCCAGAACAAACAATCACAAGGAGTATTTATGGAGGGTCATATTCTTCTCTAGATCTTGGTTTTGAAAGTAAAACATCAGAAACTTTATCTGTTTCTGGAGTTGAAAATTCTAGTTTAGGTTCTTATATAAAAAGTTCGGTAAGTTATGATTACGACCAAAATGCTACTTTACAAATAACGAGTCCTTATAGTACACATGTAGAGATTAGATTATTTAATTTGTCTGGAAAAGAAATAGGTGTTATTTGTAATGAAATTATTTCTTCAGGAAATACAATAGCTATCAATATGCACACTTTTAAACAGGACTTGAAAATTTCTGAAGGTTATTATATTTATAAAGGAATAACTAATTATGGTAATTTTAGTGGTAAAATTTTATTATAATATTTAATGACCTTACAACATTATTCACCTTCTCATAAAAATGAATGGGATGTTTTTGTTCAAAATGCCAAAAACTCCCATTTCTTTTTTTGTAGAGACTTTATGGAATATCATAAAGATAGGTTCAGTGATTATTCATTAATTTTCTATGATTCTAAAAATAGAGTCATAGCCTTACTACCAGCTTGTATTAAAAATAGTACCGTATATACTCATGCAGGGCTTACTTTTGGAGGACTTGTTGTTAGTGACCGTATGACAACTCCCTTAATGCTTGATATTTTTGATAGGTTGAAAACTCACTTTAATAATCAAAATATCACAGATGTTGTTTATAAGTGTAGTCCTTATATATACCATACCAAAGCCAGTGAAGAAGATCGGTATGCACTCTTTAAAAATAACGCTACACTTATTGCTAGAAATATAACCTCTACCATTTATTTACAAGAATCTATTCGGTATTCTAAGGGGCGTAAATGGAGTACTAAAAAAACATATACTGATGTACTTATAAAACACACCACTGAACTTTCACAATTTTGGGAGTTGCTCACAAGTGTCCTTCAAAAGCGACACAACACGCAACCTGTACATAGCCTTCAAGAAATAATATATTTAATTTCAAAATTCCCAAAACATATTCATTGTTATGTATTGTATCAAAATGAAAACCTACTTGCAGGAGCTTTAATTTTTGAAAATCCAGTGATTGTTCATACCCAATATTTGGCAGTTAATGATAAGGGTAAGGAGATAGGTGCATTGGATCTTTTATTGGATTATCTTATTAAAAAAGTGTATTCCAACAAAAAATATTTTGATTTCGGTATTTCTAATGAGCAAAATGGGCAGGTCCTCAATACAGGGCTGATCACCCAAAAAGAAGGTTTCGATGCTAGAGCAGTTGCATGTGATATTTATCAGTGGCAGCTATCAAAATCTTTAAAAAATGAAGAATTATAGTAAATTTTCTATTTTTTGACAGCTTTTTACACGTGATTTCTTTTTTTGATTTATTATAAATAACAGTGAAAGTAGTTTTATTTTGAGTATTTCTTACAAAAACAGGCTATATTGTGTGTAATCATAAAAATAAATCCTCTATTTTCAGTAATTGAAAATACGACCCCATTAATAAGATAAATTTCCAAGAAATAGAGTGATTTCGTATTTTCGTTGCACCTATAATTTTAAGATATATATGTTTTATGCGTAAACAAGGTTTGTACTCTCCAGAATTTGAACATGAGAATTGCGGTGCCGGTTTTATCTGTAACCTAAAAGGTGAAAAAACCAACCAAATTATTCATGATGCATTAGAGATTTTAGTAAAACTTGAGCACCGTGGTGGTGTGAGTTCTGATGGAAAGACAGGTGATGGAGCAGGTCTGCTCATTGATATTCCTCATGACTATTTTAAAAGTGTATGTGACTTTGAATTACCTGAACAAAGAAGTTATGCGGTTGGTATGGTTTTTTTACCAAAAGTAGCCAATCAATATACTTTTTGTAAAACTACTTTTGAAAAAGAAATTAAAGCACAAGGTTTACAAATATTAGGATGGAGGGATGTTCCTGTGGATTCTTCAGTACTAGGAGAAATTGCAAAATCCTCTGAGCCTAATATTGAGCAAGTTTTTATTGCTCAAGATGATAATTTAGATGAAGCGACTTTTAGAGCTAAATTATATGCCGCTCGTAAAATTGCAGAACATACCATCAGGAATTCCAAAATGTCTGAGGCAGACTATTTCTATGTAGCGAGTTTGTCTAACACGACACTGATCTATAAAGGAATTATCATGCCTGAGGATATTGGTCCTTATTTCACAGATTTACAGCAGCCTAATTTAGTAACACGTTTGGCATTGGTACACCAACGTTTCTCTACGAATACGATGCCTGCTTGGGAATTAGCACAGCCTTTCCGTTTCATGTGTCAGAACGGAGAAATCAATACCCTTAGAGGTAATGTAAGCCGTATGCGTGTGCGTGAAGAGATTATGAAAAGTGAAGTTTTTGGAGATCAAATCGAAAAACTTTTCCCAATCATCCTTCCAAATAAATCGGATTCTGCATCTATGGACATGGTTGTGGAATTATTAACACACACAGGGCGTTCTCTTCCAGAAATCATGATGATGATGATTCCTGAAGCATGGGAAAAACACCAGACTATGTCTGAGGATAAAAAAGCATTCTATGACTATAACTCTTGTATTATAGAGCCATGGGATGGTCCTGCTTCTGTACCTTTTACTGATGGAGACTACATCGGTGCATTACTTGATCGTAATGGATTACGTCCATCAAGATATACAGTGACTAAAAGTGGTAAATTAATCATGTCTTCAGAGATTGGTGTGGTAGATGTAGCACCAGAAGATGTAGAGTTACACGGTAGATTAGAGCCAGGAAAAATGTTTCTTGTGGATATGAACGATGGACGTATTATTCAAGATGAGGAGATTAAGTCTGAGATTGTTTCACAAAGACCTTATAAAAAATGGCTTGAAAATACACGTTTAAATCTTAAAGATACGCCATATACAGGTACTACCTGTCCTATCGAATCTACGGATATTAAAACCCGTCAACGCTTATTTAATTATACCATAGAGGATATTCAGGAAGTGATTACTCCTATGGCTGTAAATGCAAAAGAAGCTTTAGGTTCTATGGGTATTGACACGCCACTAGCCGTGCTTTCTGACCGTCCACAACTGGTGCCAAGTTACTTCAAACAGTTATTTGCACAAGTTACTAACCCACCATTAGATGGTATCCGTGAGGAAATTGTAACGGATATTAGTTTATCACTTGGTGAAGATCGCAATATTTTTGATATTAACGAGAAACAATGTCGTAAGTTAAAAATTCAAAATCCTGTGATTTCAAACGCAGATTTGGAGAAAATAAGACATATCTCAGAGGAAGGTTTTAAAGCACAAACTATTTCTATATTATATCCAAAAGCAGGAGGTTTAAATGCCTTAGAAGATGCTTTAGAAAATATTATTAAAGAGGTAGAGAAAGCCTTATTAGAAGGGAATAATATTATGATCCTTTCGGATAGAGGAGTTAACAAAGAATTTGCTCCTATTCCGCCATTATTAGCTTGTTCTTATGTAAACCACCAGATGAACCGTTTACGTAAGCGTTCTTACTTTGATATTATTATTGAGTCTGCAGAACCTCGTGAGCCTCATCATTTTGCTACCTTATTTGGTTATGGTGCAAGTGCGATCAATCCATATATGGTAAATGAGATTATCCGTATGCAAGTAGCGGAAGGTTTCATTAAAGATATGGATGAAGAAAAAGCCGTGAATAACTTTAATAAAGCTATTGGTAAAGGGCTTTTAAAAGTAATGAACAAAATCGGAATTTCAACCTTACATTCTTACAGAGGATCGCAAATTTTTGAAATAGTTGGTTTTAATTCTCAGTTTGTAGAGAAATATTTCCCATATACTGCTTCTAGAATCGAGGGTATTGGTTTATATGAAATCGAAAAAGAAATTAACGAGCGTTATAAACTAGCGTATCCAGACCAAAAAATCAGCAAAAAATTAGGTTTAAATATCGGAGGAAATTATCGATGGAGACGTAATGGAGAGCGTCATATGTTTAATCCTGTAACAATTGCAAAATTACAACAAGCTGTTCGTTTGGAAGATCAAGCGAGTTATGATGTTTATTCAAAAGCAATTAATGAGCAATCTAAAAACTTAATGACCATTCGTGGGTTATTTGAGTTTGATAATTTTGATCCAATTCCATTAGATGAGGTAGAACCATGGACAGAAATTGTAAAGCGTTTCAAAACTGGAGCGATGTCTTATGGATCGATTTCTAGGGAAGCACACGAAAATCTAGCTATTGCCATGAATCGTATTGGAGGAAAGTCCAATTCTGGAGAAGGAGGAGAGGATCGTAAGCGTTTTATCCCTGATGCTAATGGAGATAGTAGAAACTCTGCGATTAAGCAGGTGGCTTCTGGTCGTTTTGGAGTAACTTCTCATTACCTTACTAATGCTCGTGAAATCCAGATAAAAATGGCACAAGGAGCAAAGCCAGGTGAAGGAGGGCAGCTTCCAGGTAAAAAAGTACTTCCTTGGATTGCTTCTGCAAGAAATTCTACCCCTTTTGTAGGGTTAATTTCACCACCACCACACCATGATATTTACTCAATTGAGGATTTAGCACAATTGATTTACGATCTTAAAAATGCTAACCGTGATGCACGAATTAATGTAAAATTAGTATCTGAGGTAGGAGTAGGGACTATTGCTGCTGGCGTTTCTAAAGCGAAAGCCGACGTTGTACTGATTTCTGGTTATGATGGAGGAACAGGAGCATCACCACTTACCTCATTGAAGCACGCTGGACTTCCTTGGGAGCTTGGACTTGCAGAAGCACAACAAACATTGGTTTTAAATAATTTAAGATCAAGAATTGTTGTAGAATGTGATGGACAATTAAAAACAGGTCGTGATGTAGCTATTGCAGCTTTGCTTGGTGCAGAAGAATTTGGTTTTGCAACCGCACCACTTGTAGCTTCTGGTTGTATCATGATGCGTAAATGTCACTTAAATACATGTCCTGTAGGTATTGCTACTCAAGATAAAGAGTTACGTAAGAACTTTAAAGGAACTCCAGAGCATGTAATTAATTTCTTCTACTATGTTGCTAATGAGCTTCGTGAAATTATGGCGAAGTTAGGGTTTAGAAGTATGGATGAAATGGTGGGGCAAACCCATAAGATCAATGCTAAAAATGCTATTTCACATTATAAAGCTAGAGGACTTGACTTATCATCAATTCTTTACCGTCCTGCTGCTTATGATCAAATGACGGTTCGTAATACCGAGAAACAACAACATGGTTTAGAGCGTGTACTTGATATTAGTATTTTTGATAGTGCTAAAGAAGCGATTAAATCATCTTCGGAGTTAACACTTAGTTACCACATTACAAACCTTGATCGTTCTGTAGGAGCTATTTTAAGTAATGAAATTTCTAAAGTACATGGGCATCACGGACTACCAAAAGATTCATTAAAACTTAACTTCACAGGTTCTGCGGGACAAAGTTTTGGAGCATTTGGAGCGCCAGGTGTTTGGTTTAACCTAGAAGGAAACACCAATGATTATTTAGGTAAAGGACTTTCAGGTGCTAAAATCGTAGTGAAAAAGCCAGAAGCATCTACATTCCTTGCTGAAGAAAATATCATTGTAGGAAACGTATGTTTATTTGGAGCTGTAAGCGGTGAGGCATATATCAATGGTATAGCTGGTGAGCGTTTTGCTGTTCGTAACTCTGGGGTTACTGCTGTTGTAGAGGGTGTGGGTGACCATGCTTGTGAGTACATGACAGGTGGTAAAGTAGTTGTTCTTGGAAAAACAGGGCGTAATTTTGCTGCAGGTATGAGTGGTGGAATTGCTTATATCTATGATCCTAACAAAACCTTTGTAAACGGACTTTGTAATACCGAGACTATCGAGTTTGAAGAAATTTTACCAGAACACGCTATTGAGTTACGTTCATTAATTAAAGATCACGTACAATACACCAATAGTAACCTTGGTAAAAAACTGTTAGCTGATTGGGGCAATACCATAGAGAACTTTGTGCGTATTATGCCAACGGAATACAAAGCCGCTTTAAAGCGTTTAGAAACAGAGCCAGAAATGGTTGAAGAATTAACAAAAGCATAGATTAATTGACAGATGGGAAAAGTAACTGGATTTAAAGATTATAATAGAAAGGATGAATCATATATTGATCCTGAAAAACGTGTAAAAAATTATAACGAATTTACCGTACCATTATCAGAAGAGGAGCTTGTAGAGCAAGGTTCTAGATGTATGGATTGTGGTATTCCTTTTTGCCATAGTGGGTGCCCGTTAGGAAACTTAATTCCTGACTTCAACCACATGGTGCACCAAGAAGAATGGAAAAAAGCATCACTTATTTTGCATTCTACAAATAACTTCCCTGAATTTACAGGGAGGTTATGCCCAGCTCCTTGTGAGCAGGCGTGTGTTCTTGGAATTATAGAAGACCCAATTTCTATTGAAAATATCGAGAAAAATATTGTAGAACGTGCTTTTAAAGAAGGTTGGATAAAACCAATGCCGCCAAAAGTACGTACAGGTAAAACCGTAGCGGTTATTGGTTCTGGGCCTGCTGGACTTGCTACAGCACAACAATTAAACCGTGCAGGACATACTGTAACTGTTTTTGAGCGAGATAATGCTATTGGTGGATTGTTACGTTATGGGATTCCTAATTTCAAAATGGAAAAAGGAATTATCGACCGTAGGGTGGCTATACTAGAAGCAGAGGGTATCACCTTTAAAGTAAACACTAATGTAGGTGTAAATTATGAAGTAAGTGAGCTGGATAACTTTGATGCAGTTGTCCTTTGTGGTGGAGCTACACAAAGACGTAGCCTACCAGTAAAAGGTATTGATGCGGATGGTGTAGTACAAGCTATGGACTTTTTAACGCAGCAGACCAAGACTCTTTTTGGGGAAACCATCGAAGATCAAGTAATGGCTACGGATAAAAATGTGATTGTGATTGGTGGGGGAGATACAGGTTCTGACTGTATCGGAACTTCTAACCGTCACGGAGCAAAATCTGTAGTGAATTTTGAGATTATGCCAAAGCCACCAGGAGAACGTGCTGAAAGTACGCCATGGCCTTACTGGCCGTTGAAGTTAAAAACTTCTACTTCTCACAAAGAAGGTGTGGAGCGTAACTGGCTAATCAACACTAAAGAGTTTGTTACTGATGATAGAGGTAAGCTTAAATCAGTAAAAACGGTGAATGTAGAGTGGGATATCGTACCTGGAGAGCGTCCAAAGCTTAAAGAAATCGAAGGTACAGAAAAAGAGTGGCCGTGTGAATTGGCACTTCTTGCTCTTGGATTTACAGGGCCAGAAGCTACTTTAGCTGAAAAATTAGGCTTAGAAACCGATGCTCGTTCCAACTACAAAGCCGAGTATGGCAAGTACCAAACTAACGTGCCTAAAATATTTACAGCAGGGGATATGCGTCGTGGACAATCTTTGATTGTTTGGGCAATCTCAGAAGGTCGTGAAGCAGCACGTCAAGTAGATATTTACCT
>WTKB01000237.1 GCA_011524575.1 Aquimarina sp. | reverse complement strand
ATAAACCTGTAAGTCGGGTACTTGGTGGGGAATTTGGTTTTAGCTACGAACCTACTAACGAAAATCTTTCTCTTACCGAATGGATGGTTGATCCTTTTGAAACCATCTTAAATTTTTTTGACAATCGAAATACCAATGCAAATGCTGAATCATTTAACTCAAAAATTAAGCTGTTTAGAGCTAATCAAAGAGGCGTAAGAGATACGTCGTTTTTCTTATTCAGACTGGAAAAACTTTTTGCGTAATCCCCATAAAAAATACTTGACCCGAGATTATGAGTTTTCAAGAACAGAAAATTGCGGGGAAGTTGGAATTTGAATTGGCTTACGCCGTAGATTTAACCTATCATTTTAACGCTCGTAGGCATGATTTTCCTTTTGAAGCACATTTGGTAGTACGTGCAGGAGCACTCCGACTCAACCGAGAAGTAGTGTATTTGCAAAATTGGCTTCGGAAAGATCCTTTTGAGAAAGAGGAGGAGAAGGTGGTTTCTATGAATGATGATGTGGAAGAAGCGATTTTCGATGAGCAAATTCAGGCACTTGATCAGAATGAAGAACCTATTGCTGACTTTCCTTACTGTGTTACTTTGAATGATAAAATTGTTGATTACGGAAGAACTAATCAAGATGGACGTATTAAAAGATTACCAACCGAAAATCAAGCTTTTGAATATCAATTTTACTGGGGTGAGGAAGCATTACTAAAAACGAATCAGATCTGAAAATTAAGGCTATGGAAAATATTTGGATTACTAAAGTGGTTACAAACAACGTAAGGGGTTCTGTATTGAAACTGACTTTTCCTAGAGTAACTTTTAAAGAGTTGTGGGATGCATATCCTGATTATGACGATATGATTCATATTAACAAAGCTACTGGTGAGGATGCTTTCGAAAATCATTGTGCGATTAATATTAGCGAAACTTTACAAAGAAATGGTATAACTATGAAATCTTTTAAAGGCGTGAAATGTTATCACAAATGTCCTAGGGGAAGAAAAACACACGCATTAAGAGCGCAAGAACTCGCAAATTGGTTAAAAAAACGTCCGTTTCCAGGTTGCCCAAGTCTTATCGAACTTCGTGGTGATGAGTTTAGAGAAAAATTAAACAATAAAACAGGAATTATTTTTTTTAAGGATTATTGGCAAAGATCTAGCGAAATAGGCACAGAAAGACGAACAGGTGATCATATAGATTTGTGGGATGGAAGAGGTGTCGATAAATTAGCAAAGCAAGGTTTCTATGAAAACTTTATAACTAACACATTAGGTATGTATTGGGATGGTATTTATAGTGATAAAAACAAATCAAAAAAAGTTTTGTTTTGGGAAATAAATTAATAAATAAGATATTTTATTGGCTAATAAATCCAGTACTATTGTGTATGTTTTTTAATAGTTACATCCCTCGAATCCCATGGTTATGTTTGCTTTTAAGTATATTGTGTTCGGGATTAATATACTATCGAATACACCTAAAAAACAATGTATTATTGATTGTTAATTTAGTAAGCTTGATTTCATTTTTTTATATTCCTTTACTTCTTTTCTTAGATACTGATGTGTTTAAAAATATTGAACTGATTAATAGTTTCTTACAATGTATAGGTTGGGCTTCTTATTATGAAGGTATGAACTTAGATTATTTTTTTAAAGTTCTTTTTGGGCTTTTATTACCCATTTTTTGGTATTTTAATTTTGCATTAATTAGGTACTTATTTCAAAAAAATGAGACTAAGCGTTAATGAAATAGAGCGATAAAACAGATTGACTAAATAGTTCTAACTTACGTAAATCTAAAGAAATATTATTTTGGGAGATTCATTAATTAAAATCAATTGGATCCAACTCCTAAAAATTAAGTTAAAAATGAAAACTTGGGCTAAATATTTGTTGTTTTTTGTTTTATTATACACGCCAATTAGTATGTTTGTAATGCTTATCTTTAATGGATATGCTCCTATAAATTGGATTTCAAAATCTTTGAAATCATTTATCCAATTTCCAGTTAATTTATTTGGAGTACGAGAAAGTTTGGGCTTTTTCAAGTCTCTGTGCTTTAGTGCTTTTTGTTACGGTATCTTATTCAGCACCTTCAAATATTTTAAGCAAAAAATATTAGCGATAAAGGTTTAGATGAGTTATGAACCTACAAAAATTAGCATTAATCTTAGTTTTTTCAATAACATGCTGTACATCAAAACAAAAGCACAGCAGAATTCTTAAACCAAATGTGTTTATAGATTATATAGGTACCTATTATACTCCAAACAAAAAAATAAGTATAAGAGAGTTTAAAAATCAAAGTCTTACGTTTGCTATTTCAGATAAAAGGAATAATTTATTGTATCAGTATTCTATTTTAAAATCTTTTAGTAAATATCAATTTTGGACCTTTTATTGGGATGATCAGGAGCGTTTATGGTTTTACAACTCAGATTCTCCAGAGCATTTATGTATTTTAAAAGACAGTACCTCTAAAATGTACAAAGCAGTTGATTTTTGTAGTAAAAAAATGGTAGCACCCAAAGCTTTTTCGGAATTAATGGAAGATTATGTAGATTGTATAAATTAAGAGCTTGTTTAAAGGGAATACAAACTGTAATTCAAAAGTTTACCGTTATTGGTT
>WTKB01000057.1 GCA_011524575.1 Aquimarina sp. | reverse complement strand
AGTGATCCAAGTTCTTAAAATTTTGAATTACAGGAAGTAGTGAGTTTAAACAAGTTCTTAATAATTATTCAGCACAAGTGCTTTTTAAAGAGGCTATGGTTTTTTTATATAAAGTCTCATACATTGGGATAATTTTGTCTGCATCAAAACTCAATGCTTTCTGATATGCCTGATCTTTAAATGCTTGCTGTGTTTTGGAATCTTTTAAAATAAATAATGCATTTTCTGCCATTTCTTTAATTGCACCTACTGGACTTGTAAAACCAGAAAAACCATCGGTATTTACCTCGGGAATACCTCCTGTATCACTAGAAATCACAGGAACTCCGCAAGACATGGCTTCTAGGGCTGAAAGTCCAAAACTCTCATAAGAAGAAGGCAATAAAAATATATCTGAATAGGATAATATTTTATGGATTTCCCTACTACTACCTAAAAAAACAACATGATCAGTAATACCTAATTCTGCTACTTTTTCTTTTGCCATAGGAATTAAAGGCCCATCACCTACCATAATAAGTTTAGCGGGCTGTTTTTTTAAACATTCATTAAATACAAGTATCACATCCTCAATCCTTTTTACTGCTCTAAAATTACTTATATGGGTGAAAATTTTCTCGCAATCCTGTGCAAGATATTTTCGTTGACTCGCTGCTATTTTTGAATCAATTTTTGAAAACTGAATAAAATTAGGTATAACTTGTATATGTGTAGGATCTATACCAAAAATACGAATCGTATCTAACTTTAAACTCTCGGAAACTGCTGTAACAGCATCACTGTGTTTAATACTAAAAGTTACTGCTGCTTTATAAATAGGACTTTTACCTACCAAAGTGACATCTGTACCATGTAAAGAAGTAACTAATGGCACACAAATCCCCTCTTCTAAAAGCATTTGTTTGGTCATATAAGCCGCATAAGCATGAGGAATAGCATAGTGTACATGAATCAAATCAATATCATGTTCTTTAACAACCTCTAAAAGCTTACTGGAAATAGCCAATTCATAAGGTTGGTATTGAAACAATGGATAGTTATGTACAGACACTTCATGGAAGTGTAAATTATCAGAAAGCATTTCCAAACGCACAGGCTGCTTATAGGTCACAAAATGAACAGTATAACCTTCTTTTTTTGACAAATAAAGCCCTAATTCTGTAGCTACTACACCACTACCTCCATAAGTTGGGTAGCAAACCATTAATATATTCATAAGAAAGGGAGAAAACTTTAAAAGTAATATTAAATTTGATTTTTTTGTAAAAAATACTGATAAACAAGCGCTAACGACGCATGTCAATTCCGTGCCTATAAAGATAATCTTTAAGTTCTGGAATAGCTATTTCTTTGAAATGAAACACACTAGCAGCAAGAGCTGCATCTGCTTTTCCTAAAACAAAAGCATCTTTAAAATGCTCCATAGTCCCTGCTCCTCCAGAAGCAATTATTGGAATATGTAAGGTTTCACTAAGTTTTGCAAGGGCTTGATTGGCAAAACCATCTTTAGTACCATCATTATCCATTGAAGTAAATAATATTTCTCCTGCCCCACGTTCTTGTGCTTCTTTTGCCCAATCAAACAATTTATACTCCGTAGGAACTTTACCACCTACCAAATGCACTACCCATTCGTTATTTATAAATTTGGCATCAATAGCTACAGTAATACATTGATTTCCAAAATTTTTTGAAAGTTCACAGATAAGATCAGGATGTTTTACAGCCGAAGAATTTACAGAAACTTTATCTGCACCATTATGTAAAAGTATGGCAACATCTGCTACACTAGATATCCCTCCACCAACAGTAAAAGGAATATCTACTTGCCTTGCTACATTTTTAACCAAATTAGCCAATGTTTTACGACGTTCTTCTGTGGCAGAAATATCCAAAAAAACCAATTCATCTGCTCCTGTTTGTGCATATATAGCCGCAAGTTCAACGGGATCACCTGCATCACGAAGATCTACAAAATTAACGCCTTTAACAGTTCTACCATTTTTTATATCTAAACAAGGAATGATTCTTTTAGTAAGCATAAGTATATTAAAAGTTTTTTGTACTTTTTTTCAATTTCAAGTATTTAAAAGCTTGTTTAAATTCAATATTAAGATTTATATTAATTTAAATACCACATTTACAAAAGTACAGTAATAAACATACTCTTGCAACGCTTCGAAATAGAGTTATACCAAACTTGCTCTCTTATTAACAAAAACAAAACACCCTACACTATAATGTTTTCGTCGAATAAACGATAATAATCCAACCTCTTATTTATTTAAAAAAAACAAATTTAGTTAAATTAATTAAAGCTTGTTTAAGAGCTTGTTTAAACTCACTACTTCCTGTAATTTAAAATTTTAAGAATATGCCACAAAACAACACCACTAATACACTCAATAATCTAAGGACAAAACAAGTAACTACAAAAATCAAAAAAAATAACGGTTCAAAAATATTAATTGATACCGAAAGAGTCGCTGTACCATCTGAACCTGAAAGTAAAAAAGAGGAAAAGAAAGAAAAAAGAAGTTTACGACAGCTTTTTAAAGATTATGTAATAGATAACAGACCGGCTTTTTTAAGAAGAAACCGAGAAGAACGACTACTACATAATAAATATAAGAAACTAGACACTAAATTAAAATCTGCAGAAACTCTTAAAGCTTTTGATGCTTATAGCCAAACAAAAACAAAGCTTGTTAATGAATTAAAGATTAAACTTGAAGTATTTAAAAAAAATTTAGAACGAGAATTTAAATTATGCCCGAGCAGTGAAGATCAAATAAACATTTTAAAAAAATATAGAAAGTATCAATCAACTGCAAGAAAAGAATTTTATCTTTCCTTAATAAAACTTAACCAAAAATTGGTACAAGAAATATACCCTGATCTCAATGAAGTATCAGAAGACATCACTACCAAAGTACTTGATGCTCTTGAAATTACCAATAGTAAACGAACTTTAGAAACGCTTGACGAAAAAAGTCGGAAGAAGCAATTAGAACAACTCACGCCAACAGAAAAAGATACTATAGTCAAAATTAGTACAGAAAAAGCGATGATATCGAGAACTACTGCAATCGATACTGAACTAGAATCGAGCATTAACGAGAAAGAAGTGAGTATTTTACTAAAACCTAGACAAAAAAAACTAGAAAAATTATTAGAAGATCGTAATAAGTTTATTAAAAGTAAACTTGATGAGATAAAAAGTAAACTCAAAAATAATCAATACACAAAAGCCGGTTTAAAAGAAGAAATTACAGCACTTAAACAAGCGCTTAAAGAAAAAGAGCAACAAGTAGTAGCTCTTTTTAAAGATATTACACCCTCACAACAAGCTTTTTATGTCTATGAAAAAGCTCTTGAAAAGATACCTAATTCCATTTCAGA
Source organism: Aquimarina sp. (assembly GCA_011524575.1). GTDB lineage: Bacteria > Bacteroidota > Bacteroidia > Flavobacteriales > Flavobacteriaceae > Aquimarina. The sequence continues at coordinate 5,551 of WTKB01000057.1, read as the reverse complement.
AAAACAACTGGCACTTATTGATGCGTTAACAACAATTGAAAAAGAGAACTTTCCAACTAAAAATAAAAGTAAAAAGAAACACCCAAAAGTAGGTGTTTTTATTGATAAAGAAAGACTGGATAATATGCCTGAAACATTTAGAGGTCTGTTTTTTGAAAAAACTACCTATGATTATGTTTTCCGATCTACTAAAGGTAAAAAGAAACAACTTAGAGACGGTGATGCCTTAATGATGATTATTCATGGAGGATATAGACAAGATAATATTCCTGATATTATTGCTGAAAATTCCTCAAGAAATAGTCATGTCGTTGCAGCAAGATGTAATACTTCTGTGTTTCAGGCATGCAAAATTGCTCAAAGAACAGGAGTAAATCTTCATTTCTTACCACATAGTACTTCAAATGGAACACCTATACCTAATACACGGATAGAACATCGAGAAAGCTCGATGTTTGGCTTGTTTGGAAGTACTCCTAAAGCTAGAACAGAAACCCCTTTAGGTGACCTTATTCCAACAACCGAATTACACACTGCCTCACAAACAGATTACGGGATTATTTACAGGCCGTATTGCCAAGATCCACAAAACACATTTTTAAGAACAAACCCCGATAACACCCTATTATCCTTTGGTAGGAAAACAGAAAAATCACACCAAAAAAACATTCAATTTTTAAAAGATCTTTTTTCAGGACTTGGATTCAACTTTTCAAAAAACAAAAAAAAGATAGAAAAACCACGTATATTTGATAGCGGAATGATAGAATGGGCAATGCAACAAGAACAAAGAGAAGAACAGGCAAAAGAACAAGAAAAGAGACAAGAGCAAGGAAGTTCTATAACATCAAAACAAGAAGAAACCCATGAAAAAGTACAAAATCTTGATAAACCTGCTCACGGGCTTCAAAGGCAACAAAGTAAAGGGGAGTCAACTACCCGTAGTAGCAGAAGACTAGGTAGAAAGACAGCAATCTCATAGAAATTGACATTACCTTAATATCCTTTTTAGAGCATACTCTAAAAAGGATATTAAGGTAATGTCAATTTAAACAAGCTCTTAGGAATTACCTAAAATAAACCCCTCTAACTGCTTCATACTAATTTTATTTTCATAAATAGCTTTACCAATAATAGCTCCTTCGCAGCCTATTTCGGCAAGTTTAGGCAGATCATCAAAAATAGCAATACCTCCAGAGGCAATAAGCTTTAAATTATCAATTTCAGAAAGCATTTCACTATATAAATCAAAAGAAGGTCCTTGAAGCATACCGTCTTTGGCAATATCTGTACAAATCACATAGCTTGCTCCTTTATGGGTATATTTTTGAACAAAAGGAATTAAATCTTCATTACTTTCTTCGAGCCAACCACTTACCGCAATTTTGCGATTATTGGCATCTGCTCCTAAAATGATTTTATCTGATCCGTACACTTTCAACCAATTTTGAAAAAGCTCCGGATTTTTAACAGCGATACTACCACCTGTGATTTGACGAGCACCACTTTCAAAAGCAATTTTTAAATCCTCATCTGTTTTAAGTCCACCACCAAAATCAATGGCTAAATCTGTGTGTGTAGCTATTTCCTCTAAGATGCGGTAATTTACTATATGTTTAGACTTAGCCCCATCTAAATCGACTAAATGCAAATGTTTGATACCGTGATCCTGAAACTGTTTTGCTACCTCGAGGGGGTTTTCATTATATATTTTTTTGGTGTTATAATCTCCTTTTGAGAGACGAACACATTTACCATCGATAATATCTATTGCTGGAATTAATCGCATAACATAAAAAAATTTATTTGTTTTAAGAAACAATGTTTGTGTATCGCTATAGTGCTAAAAAATTTGCTAAAATCTTAGCCCCAACACTACTGCTTTTTTCAGGATGAAACTGTACCCCATAAAAATTATCTCTCTGAATACCTGTACTGTAAAGCCCTCCATAATTAGAACTACAGATCGTATGCTCAGATTGTGGTACAAAATAACTATGTACTAAATACACAAAAGAATCCGTAGCTACCCCAGTAAACAAGGAAGACTTTAAATCTTGAATTTGATTCCATCCAATTTGAGGTACCTTAAGATGCTGATCAAAACGCTTCACCGCTAAATCAAAAACACCTAAACCTTTTACATTTCCTTCTTCTGTAGAAGCACACAAAAGCTGCATTCCTAAACATATTCCTAAAACAGGTTGTTTCAGGGTAGGAATAAGCACATCCAATTCTTGTTCTTGTAATTTTTTAAGAGCACTTTCTGCCTGCCCCACTCCTGGAAAAATAACTTTATCAGCAGTAATAATTTCATTGGGATCACTACTTAAAATAGCTGTATATCCCAAACGCTCTATGGCAAATTGTACACTTTGAATATTGCCTGCACCATAGTCTATAATAACAATCTTCATAATCTATTTTTCACAAAAATACAATAGTTGTAACGAATACCCTTTAATGAAAGGGCTTAAACTTCTTCAATGAACCTGAAAATACTTTTTTAAACCTGTTTTTTATTTTCTCTTATCACATAAAGAAATTGTTTAAGTTATCACATAAAAGTTATCAGGAGGTATTATGATTATTTTAGTGCTTGTTTAAATTCTGGATTACAAAAAGTAGTGCGTTTAAACAAACGCTAATAAAGTAGAAAGGAAAAAGAAACGATTTATTATAGTTATTTCAAAGATTAATTGGTATAATAACTTTTTAAAATGCAAATTAAAAGTTCAATACTATGGATGTAGACAAAATTAACCTTGTAAATATTTTTCTTGTATTTGCCTCATTAATTTTAGCATATTTTATTCCTTTTGAACTTTTTTTATATTCTTATATTATTTTAGGTCCTTTGCATTATTTAACTGAAATAAACTGGCTATATCAAAAAAAATTTTTTTTAAGAAATAATAACAAATGGCCACTATTATTAATTATAATAAGTGTACTGACCCCTGTATATATCAGATACTGGGGTACTACTATAGATCGCTATCAATTCACACAAAGCATACTGCAATTGATGGGTACTTTATCTGATCATTTTATACTTGTTGGTTTTTTATTTATAATAGGTGTTGTTTTTTTTAACAGAAAAAAATATTTAATTATAGAGTTCTTAATTGCATTTATAATTACCACATATTTGCTATTTAATGCACCTGAATGGATCTCACTAATGGGATTATTTCTACCAACACTTATTCATGTGTATTTGTTCACATTATTCTTTGTTCTTTATGGTGCATTAAAAGAAAAAAATAACTACGGAATTTATTTAGCTATTCTTTTGTTTCTTGTTCCTTTTATTATTTTATATATCCCTATTGATAGTAACAACTATACCCCTTTAGATTCAACAAAAGATATATTTATTACCAATAACTTATCTAGTCTTGCAAAAATTACTGCTTCAATATTTAATCAACCAAAAAATGGTAGTTTTTATATGTTATCAGAAATAAGCATTCGAATACAAATATTTATTGCATTCGCCTACAGCTACCATTACCTAAACTGGTTTTCAAAAACCTCCATTATAGGTTGGAAAAAAGCACTTTCCAAAAAGAAATCACTTTGGATACTACTTATCTGGGTACTGTCAATAAGCTTATACTTTTATGACTTTAGAACAGGCTTATACACCTTGTTCTTGTTAGGTTATACACATTTAATAGTAGAATTCCCGTTAAACGCATTAAGCATAAAAGGTATTTTTACTTTTATAAAGAGTAGAAAATAAACGAATAATAAGAACTTATCTCCTTTTAGGTTTTCTTCCTTGAGTACCTTTTTTTTGTTGGTTTGATGTCGTCCCTTTTTTATAAGCAGATGGTGACCCTTGACGGGTTGCTCTTGCAGCAGTACGTTTATCAGCTATAAATGGTGGGGGTCCTTGATGGGTTGCTCTTACAGCAGTACGTTGATCAGCTATATATGGTGGTGGTGGCCCTTGATGGGTTGCTCCTGCAGTAGTACGTTGATCAGCTATATATGGTGGTGGTGACCCTTGACGGGTTGCTCTTGCAGCAGAACGTTTATCAGCTATAAATGGTGGGGGTGGCCCTTGACGGGTTGCTCCTGCAGTAGTACGTTTATCAACTATAAATGGTGGGGGTGGTCCTTGATGGGTTGCTCTTACAGCAGTACGTTGATCAGCTATAAATGGTGGGGGTGGCCCTTGACGGGTTGCTCTTCCTTGCAGGTGAGATTGTGCTGTAGTTAAAGTAAGGTTATTCATGTTATAAGCAGCTCCTTGCCTTTTTGCATTGGTTTTTTGTTGCATCATTTGTCGTTGCAGACCTATTTCTGCTGATAAGCGGTCTTGAGCAACTACACTAGGAAAACCCTTTTTCGATGCTCTAAGCCCACTTAAAAATTGACCTGCATTGAATGCCAAATCCCCCCTCCATCTATTAGGGTGTGGTGTTCTATCAATAGCTTGAGTGAATAATGGGTGTGTGTTAAGTTGATAAATATCTGCTTCACAGCTTTGAATTTGACTTTCAATTATAGCTGCTTCTTCCGGACTTAGTGCATTAGTTTCTTTATGTTTTTCTAATTGTTCTTTATTTCTTTTTAATACTCTTATCATTGCTCGGTAGCTTGTCTTAATTGCAAGCACCTCGTTATACAGCTTAGTCTTTGTCTTATTATCTGATGCTCCTCGAATTACTACCGATTCCAGTGTTTGTTCTAAACTATTTGCAAGCTTTGTGTATGTTCCTAAAAAATCTCTACGTGCTTTTTCCAACGCAATAATATGAGGATGCACATAGAGGTTATTACGACTCTCAACACTTTCTTTGATAGCGTTATGATTATCTACACTTGACTGTGATACAAAAATTTCATTTCTTCTCTGAGCATCTTCATAACAATCTTCTAATCTTTCACTCAGTTGGTAATCACCTACATTTTCGTTCCTTTTAGGGTTACGACGATCATTTAATAAACCCGCTATAGGACTTGCTCCTGGACTCTGTAATCCTGGTACTTTAAACTCTCGACCCCAAGACTCATAATTTTGCAAAGCAGTTCTATGACCACTAGTACCTCGATCAGCCATACGATATTCAAAAGAACTATACGATTCAAGAAGCTCTGCAGCAAGTTGGGTATTTCTCTTATTGCCTAATTTTTGCTCTAAGGATAAGCCTCTTTCTTGTTGTTGTTCTTGTCTTTCAATTTGTTCATTCTGTTTTGACTTCGAAGGAGTAGAATACGAATGATCATTCTGCTGAACTTTACTTGCAACAATAAGTACCCCAATTGCAGCAACACAACAGACACCAACAATAATAGCTGCAGTCACTGAAAATACTATAAGAGGAATAATCGGTACCATAAAAATATATTTTAATTATTGAAGAGCTATTTATATATCACAAAAAGCTATTTTAATAGTATTAAATACCATACTTTTTATTAGTTACAATTTAATTAAATACAAAGGTTTCATTTTAAAAACTATACATCTATTTCTAGTTTATTTAGATAAAAAGCAGATTATAGAGATTAATTGACATAGATTCAACAAATAAAT
>WTKB01000297.1 GCA_011524575.1 Aquimarina sp. | reverse complement strand
TCTTTTTAATGAACAATAAAATATCGATTTTAGCGAACCAAATTAGTAGTATATAGCGTTTGTTTAAAGGCACTACTTCGTGTAATCCCTTTAAACAAACGCTATACTACTACTTACTCTTTTTAGTAATTGTAGTATTTTTATTATACTAATTAGTACTTGAAATTGTTATAAGATAAATCAGTGCATTTTTTTATTTTTCTAATAAGAACTTGTTTAAAGGGAATACACGAAGTAGTGCCTTTAAACAAGCTCTAGAGTAGGAAGTAGGAAGAAACAATTTATACGTATAGATATTTCAAAAAGCAAAATAGCTGTAAATTATTAAAAATATAGCTTCTATTACTTATAAGGGTTTTTTTTCTGAAAATTTTAATTTTATCTATAGCCTTTATCCTTTCCAATGAGTTTAGTACGTTTAAATATTCGAGGCATTTCCTACAGTCAAACCCAAAATGGTGCTTATGCGTTAATTTTAAGTGAAGTAGATGGAGATCGGAAACTTCCTATTGTTATTGGAGCTTTTGAAGCACAATCTATAGCCATTGCTCTAGAAAAAGAGATTCGCCCACCAAGACCACTTACGCATGATTTATTTAAAAATTTTGCTGAGCGTTTTGATATTATTGTAAAACAAGTGATCATTCATAAATTGGTGGATGGTGTTTTTTACTCAAGTATTATTTGTGAACGTGATGGTATTGAGGAGATTATTGATGCAAGAACCAGTGATGCTATTGCTTTAGCCTTAAGGTTTGATGCTCCTATTTTTACTTACAGAAATATATTGGATCAAGCAGGTATTTATTTAAAACAACACTCCAAAGAGGATCAAGAATTTCTTGGAGAAGATACGAATCAAGATGATCAAAGTGATTTTGATGAAGAGTCTTATGACTTGGAAAGCGTTGAAGATGTTGATGAATACGAGCTTGATTCTGGGAATCGTTTTGAAAAAATGAGCATTGATGAATTGCATAGTTTGTTGGATGTTGCAGTAAGTGATGAAGATTATGAGAAAGCAGCTCAAATTCGCGATGAGATTGAAAAGAGGAATTAATACCTTTTAATTTTCTATGAAACAATATTTAGATCTTGCCCGCCATGTACTTGAGGAAGGTACGCTAAAAGCGGATCGTACTGGCACAGGTACAAAAAGTGTATTTGGTTATCAAATGCGTTTTGATTTACAGGAGGGTTTTCCTATGGTTACTACCAAAAAGCTCCATTTGAAATCTATTATTTATGAACTGTTATGGTTTTTAAAAGGAGATACAAATATTGAATACCTTAAAGAACATGGGGTTCGTATTTGGAATGAATGGGCGGATGAAAAAGGTGATTTAGGTCCTGTATATGGACATCAATGGCGTAATTGGAATAGCGAAGGTATTGATCAAATACAGGAAGTTATTCATACCTTAAAACATAATCCTGATAGTAGGCGTATGTTGGTTTCTGCATGGAATCCTTCGGTACTTCCAGATCATTCAAAATCTTTTTCTGAGAATGTTGCAAATGGTAAGGCAGCCTTACCTCCTTGTCATGCTTTTTTTCAGTTTTATGTTGCTGATGGTAAGCTTTCTTGCCAGTTATATCAACGTAGTGCAGATATTTTTTTAGGAGTACCATTTAACATTGCTTCGTATGCACTACTTACGTTAATGGTTGCTCAAGTTTGTGGCTATCAGCCTGGAGCGTTTATACACACTCTTGGAGATGCTCATATTTATACCAATCATTTTGATGCTGTGAAAACACAACTATCAAGAACGCCAAAGCCATTACCAAAAATGATACTTAATCCAGAAATAACAGATATTCTAGATTTTTCATTTAAAGATTTTGAGTTACAAGGATACGAACACCATCCACATATAAAAGGGAAAGTGTCTGTTTAGTTTGGTATGAATAGGCGCTGTATATTTAAATTTCAGTATCATTGAGTTTAAACAAGCTCTTGGACGTGGTCTAAGTATGTTTTAGATAAAAAATGAAATTTATGTAATAAATCATGTTTTTTACTTATCAAATTTAGATTTTTGTGTAGATTTGTGCTGTTTACTAAAAAAATATACAATGAAAACAAACAGAACTTTTACAATGATAAAGCCTGATGCTGTTGAAAACGGACACATCGGTGCTATTTTAGAAAAAATTACAGCTGCAGGATTTAGAATTGTATCATTAAAAATGACTCAACTTACTGTTGCAGATGCTGAGGCGTTTTATGCAGTACATAGTGAGCGTCCATTTTATGGAGAACTTTGTGAGTTCATGAGTAGTGGTCCTATTGTTTCAGCTATCTTAGAAAAAGAGAATGCTGTAGAGGATTTTAGAACACTTATTGGAAGTACTAATCCTGCTGAGGCTGCTGAAGGTACATTAAGAAAATTATTTGCGGAATCTCTTTCTAAGAATGCTGTTCACGGTAGTGATAGTGACGAGAATGCAGAAATTGAATCTAACTTTCATTTTGCAGGAAGAGAGCAGTTTTAATAGTGCTTTTTTTTAATATTTAGAAAACAAAAGGCGATACTTTTAAAGTATCGCCTTTTGTTTTCTAAAATATCTGATAAGTTCTTATATCAATTGTAATAATACCGAAAAATGATTAAGCTAGATTTTGGTGTTTCTAGTTTTTTAAA
>WTKB01000157.1 GCA_011524575.1 Aquimarina sp. | reverse complement strand
AAACAAGTTTGCAAAGATAGTATTTACGTTAATCTTAATCAATGTTTAAAATTTAGTCTCTTAATTCATTTCTTGGATGATGTTTTTTTAGTGTTTTTTCTAGAAACTGTGTATCTACATGTGTATATATCTCTGTAGTAGCAATACTTTCATGTCCTAACATTTGTTGAATTGCAAAAAGGTCGGCTCCATTTTGTAGTAAATGTGATGCAAAAGAATGTCTAAAAATATGTGGACTTATTTTTTGAGATAATCCAGAGAGTTCTCCTTGTTTTTTTACAATTGTGAAAATCATTGCTCTAGTAAGGGCTTTACCTCGTCTATTTAAAAAAACATGATCCGAAAAATCGGGGTGACATTTTATTTTACTACGATAGAGCTTAATGTAGTTGTTTACAATTTCTTGAGTGCTTTTTGCAATAGGTATTAATCGTTTTTTATTCCCTTTTCCCCAAACGCTTATAAAATTCTCTTTAAAATATAAGTCTGAAATTTTAAGAGTAGTAAGTTCACTAACTCGTAATCCACAACTATAAAGTAATTCTATGATTGTGTAATTTCTATACCCTAATGGGTCGCTTAAATCTATATGTTGTAATATTTGATCGATTTCTTTTATGGAGAGTATATGTGGTAATTTACGTCCTATTTTAGGGCTTTCAATAAGTGACATAGGTTGATCTTCTCGGTGTTTTTCAAAAATTAAATATTTGAAAAAACTTTTAAGTGAAGAGGTAAGCCGAGCTTGCGTACGTGTATTACTTTTTTTATGCTCGTAGTAAATAAATGCCTGTAAGGTTGTTGTTGTTATTTCTGAAGGCATTGGTATTGGAGTTTCATATTCTTCTAAAAAACGAATGAGTTTTTTGAGATCCAATTCGTAGCTTTTAATCGTATTTTGAGCAAGTCCTCTTTCGATCTTTAGAAAGCTCAGAAATTTGGTAAGGGCAGTTGTCCAGTTCAAAGTCTTAGATATGATTTTCGGGTTATCTATTGTTGTGAGTCTTAGAGCTTGTTTAAAGGGTGTGTAATCTGTAATTCAATCGTTTAAAGTGATTCAAGTTCTTAAAATTTTAAATTCCAGGAAGTAGTGCGTTTAAACATGCTCTTATACCAATTCTTGAAAAAAATAAACCATAGCTATTATACTATGGTTTATTTTTTTTATATAAGTAAAGATAAAATATTCTAATTGGTATTATTGCCAAAATGTTAAAGACTCAATAACTGTCATATATTACTAACGTCCTACTTTAGGTGCTGTTTGTTTAGCCGCTGCTTGTCGAGCTCTAAAAAGAGGGGTATTTGCTGCTGCTACTGCTGTGCTCTGTTGACGATTACCTGCATTTGCTGCAGTGCTAAATGCTTTTTGTCTTTTAGCAGCAATGCTTTTGTCTAGATTACCAAGAATTCTTTCAACTTGTACACCACTAGCTTTTTCAGGGGTAATAATTCCTGCAGCTACTATTTTTTCAAAATCTTTTTGTAATTCTTCGGCAGTATAGTTTTGATTGCTAAATGTGGTAGTTTCGTACCAACTGATCGCTTCTTGTTCATCTCCACCAAACCATTTATCTACAAACTCTTTTGAGGTAGCTCTTTCTTTTGTTAACTCTTGATTTTTTTGTGCTAAAGTTTCTAAAAACAATTTCACAAACTCAGGATGCTCTTGTGTCAAGTCTTTTCTTGCAGCTACTACAAAGGCTAACCATTCTGGTTCATAGTCTCCAATGCGTTTAAAATCTGCATTTTCATTCCCAGAATTTGTCGTTAAATGGTGTGTGGTTTGGTGGTTCCAAAGTAATACTTCTTCTTGTCCTTCTGGAACCACTCTCATAGATGCTTGTAGTTGATCAATTTTTCCTACAACTCTCATGTTTAAAGTCTCTTGAGGGATGCCCCATTCTTTAGTAGACGCACGTGAAATATTGGCAGAACCCGAGTTTGGTCCACTCACAATGTAGGTGACGCTTTCAGGAGAATCTCTAAGACGCTCTTGTAAATCCTCAACACTATCAAGTTCAGAGTTAGGCTTTACATGTACTCCCCATCTTAAAGGTGTTGTTGTCAGTTGGCTTATAATTTCAGAACCACCTTGTTCTGCAGTGTTTGTTCCTTCCATTGTTTGGCTAGTTAGTGCTTTAACACAACCTTCTGTTAATGGCAGTGCAATGTCAGCAGTTCCATCTTTTAACCAAGCCATCATTTGGTTAGTACCTTTTCCAGCTACTATAAATTGAATATCATACCCTTGACTTTTTAAGTGTTCTATAGTATCAATTACGGGTTGACTAAAAGCTTCTGGTACGCCTGCAACAACTATTTTTTTCATAAATTATATTTTTTTTGTAAATATATGTCTTTTAAGTGTTTGGTATTTGTTTTATGGTTATTTATCGTTATAATTCACCTTTAGCACGTTGAAATAATCCTATTTTTATTAAGGTTTTTGTAATCCTTTTACAAAAGTTTATTTTTGAAGTATAAAAATGCAACCTATGAATTTACCTGATGCTAATTTAATTATTTTAGTAGTATGCCCTGTATTGTTTATGGGCTTGCTGTGTATGTATTTTATGAATACCACATTAAAAAAAGAACAAATAAAGCAACGCTTTCAATGGGCAAAGGCTCACCAAAAAGAAATATTACCTTTGCAATTGCAAGCTTATGAACGCATTACTTTATTTTTGGAACGTATTTCTATTCAAAAATTAGTAACTAGGGTAAGTCCTGTGTCAGGTTGTAGTCCAGAGGAGTACTTACAACTTTTGGTTGCTACTATTGACCAAGAATTAGATCATAACCTTACGCAACAATTGTATCTTTCGAATGAAAGTTGGAATGCAGTTTTAGCTTCTAAAAACATGCTTATTAAGGATTTATATATGATGTTGAAATCCAGTGAAGCAAAAGAGGTGACTTCTTATAGGAATGCTCTTTTGACATCTGCAATCGATCAAAATGCAACAAATATGGCGTTACAACTTTTAAAGGCAGATATGAAACTATTACTGAATCCTTTTTAATTTATTTCATATCGTTTCAAAGATTAAATCGTATTTAAAAAAAAAATCAGTATTAGAGCTTGTTTAAACTAAATTACAGGAAGTAGTGCCTTTAAACAAGCGCTAAACAACAAGTAAACTATTTGGAATCTAAAGCTATTAAAAAGAAAGATATTCGTTCCTTAACCTTAGAGCAGTTACGAACATTTTTTGAAGAAAACAATTATAAACCTTTTCGAGCCAATCAAGTATATGAGTGGTTATGGAAAAAGTCTGTCCGAGATTTTGATGCAATGACTAATATTTCAAAAGATTTAAGAGAAGTATTGCGTCAATATTTTGTCATTAATCATATTGCCATTGATCAAATGCAGCAGAGTGCTGATGGCACCATAAAAAATGCCGTAAAACTACATGACGGATTACTTGTGGAGTCGGTACTGATTCCTACTCCTACGCGTACCACTGCTTGTGTATCCTCACAGGTAGGGTGTAGTCTGGATTGTAAATTTTGTGCTACAGCTAAGCTTAAGCGTATGCGTAATTTAAATCCTGATGAAATTTATGATCAGGTAGTTACCATTGACCAGCAAAGCAGATTGTATCATAACCGCCCTTTATCAAATATTGTATTTATGGGAATGGGAGAGCCACTTATGAACTATCCTAATGTTACCAAAGCCATTGATAAAATTACTTCACAAGAATCTGGTCTGGGAATGTCTGCAAAACGTATTACCGTTTCTACTTCTGGCGTACCAAAAATGATCAAAAAAATGACTGATGATGGTGCAAAGTTCAATCTTGCAGTCTCATTACATTCTGCCATTGATAGCGTTCGTACGCAAATAATGCCTTTTAATGAGACTTTCCCTTTAAAAGATTTGCGAGATGCATTAGCCTATTGGTATGCACATACTAAACGTAAAATTACTTATGAGTATGTGGTTTGGAAAGGGGTTAATGATACTCAAAAAGATATCGATGCCCTTGTTAAGTTTTGTAAATATGTGCCTTGTAAGGTGAATATTATTGAATATAATGCCATTGGTGATCCTAAATTTAAACAGGCAGAGCCAGAAGCTATAGATGCTTATAAAAAAGCATTAGAGTCCACAGGAGTTGTAGTAAATATTCGTAGAAGTAGAGGTAAAGATATTGATGCAGCTTGCGGACAACTTGCTAATAAGTCTAAGTAAGAGCTTGTTTAAACGCCCTACTTCCTGTAATCCAAAATTTTAAGAACATGGATCACTTTAAAATGATTTACATATCTCGATATGTGCATCATTTAAAAGTAACCCAAAACCTTAAACTTTTGAATTACAGTTCGTATTCAGTTTAAACAAGCTCTAATTATAAATCGATTAAAAGTTCTATTTTTTACGATAAAATCACCTGATATTTCTTAAATTCGTTACGAGTTGTTAATTTATAATTATGTCAGATATTAGTATTTTAGACGATAAGTCGATTGAATTTTTAGAAAAATATTTAAATAATCCAGCACCTGTTGGTTACGAGTGGGAAAGTCAAAAAATCTGGATGGATTATTTAAAGCCTTACGTAGATGAATTTATTACCGATACTTACGGTACTGCTGTAGGGGTGATTAACCCTGATGCTCCTTTTAAAGTAGTGATTGAAGGACATGCTGATGAAATTTCTTGGTATGTAAATTATATCACTGATGATGGGCTTATTTATGTGATACGTAATGGAGGTAGTGACCATCAGATTGCCCCTTCTATGCGTGTGAACATTCATACAAAGAAAGGTATTGTAGATGGTGTTTTTGGATGGCCAGCAATTCATACTCGTAAAGGAGGTACTAAAGAACAACCCGCTAAATTAGATAACATCACTATTGATGTTGGTTGTGCTACTAAAGATGAAGTATTGGAATTAGGTGTACATGTAGGATGTGTGGTTACCTATCCAGATAAGTTCATGGTTCTTAACAAAAATAAGTTTGTTTGTAGAGCTTTGGATAATCGTATGGGAGGATTTATGATCGCTCAAGTGGCTAAACTTCTTAAAGAAAATAATATTACTTTACCTTTTGGTTTGTATGTAACTAATTCGGTACAAGAAGAAATCGGTTTACGTGGAGCAGAAATGATCACTAATCGTATAAAGCCTGATGTAGCCATTGTAACGGATGTGTGTCACGATACAACCACACCAATGATCGATAAAAAAGTAGAGGGTGATACAAAAATTGGAGCAGGTCCAGTAATTTCTTATGCACCAGCAGTACAGCAAAAACTTCGTGATCGTATCATTGATGCTGCAGATGCCAAAGGAATTCCATTTCAGCGATTAGCATCTAGTAGATATACAGGAACAGATACTGATGCTTTTGCTTACAGTAATGGTGGTGTAGCTTCCGCACTTATATCTTTACCTCTTAGATATATGCACACTACTGTAGAAATGGTACACCGTGAGGATGTAGAAAATGTTATTAAATTGATTTATGAAAGTTTATTAACTATAAAAGAAGGAGAAACTTTTAGCTATTTTGAATAATACATATTCTGTTTTGAATTCAATATACAAAAAGAGAAAGGAAGTAGTGTGAACTGCTTCCTTTCTCTTTTTGTGTTTTATCGTAAACAAGCTCTTAATTGCTATATGTATTTTCCTGAATTTTATTAATGATCTCTATATTTTTATATTTTAATACTAACTTTGTTTTGAATAAAAGTTTTTTGTCAAAAATAAATACTTTAGAGCTTGTTTAAAGGGAATTACAGGAAGTAGTGAGTTTAAACAAGCTCTTAGATTAAAGTACTTAAAATACCAATGGGATTATTTCTCTAATGTGTTAACTTTCAGTTATGAATTCTACTAATTTTGCCATTACTATCAATGACCTTACTGTGGCTTACAATTATAAGCCTGTACTTTGGGACATTGATTTATCTGTGCCGGAGGGAGTGCTTATGGCTATTGTAGGACCTAATGGAGCAGGTAAATCTACGCTCATGAAGTCTATACTAGGAATTGTAACCCCTATTGCAGGTAAAGTTTCTATTTATGGGAAGTCTTATGAAAAGCAACGTAAATTAGTGGCTTATGTACCTCAAAAAGGATCTGTAGATTGGGATTTTCCTACTACAGCCCTTGATGTAGTTCTTATGGGAACTTACGGACAATTAGGATGGATTAAGCGTCCTGGAAGAGTACAAAAAAAAGCTGCTTTAGAAGCCTTGGAAAAAGTGGGAATGTTAGCTCTAAAGAATCGTCAAATTAGTCAATTATCTGGAGGGCAGCAGCAGCGTGTTTTTTTAGCTAGAGCATTGGTGCAAGATGCTTCAATATTTTTAATGGATGAACCCTTTCAAGGAGTTGATGCTACCACAGAAAAAGCCATTATTAATCTTTTACAAGAGTTACGTAACCTTGGTAAGACGGTAGTAGTGGTGCACCACGATTTGCAAACGGTGCCAGAATATTTTGATTGGGTGACATTTTTAAATGTTAAAAAAATAGCTACGGGTCCCGTAAAGGCTATCTTTAATGATGATTATTTAACCCAAACCTATGGGATTAATTATAAAGTAAGTATTCACCAATAATTATTGTTTATTTATGCATGATTTCTGGCAACTTTTACTTACAGATTATACGCTTCAAGTAATTACTTTAGGAACCGCTATTTTAGGAGCTTTATGTGGTATGTTAGGTAGTTTTGCAGTCTTAAAAAAGCAAAGTTTATTAGGAGATGCTGTAGCACATGCAGCTTTGCCAGGTATTGCTTTAAGTTTTTTAATCATAGGGGTTAAAAATAGTCAAATGCTGTTAGTAGGTGCACTTATTAGTGGGCTGATAGGGGCGTTTTGGATGCGAGGTATTGTTACCAAAACCCGCCTTAAAACAGATACTGCTTTAGGTTTAATTCTTTCCTTGTTTTTTGGGTTTGGAATGCTTTTGCTAACTTTTATTCAAAAACTCCCTAATGCACAACAGTCTGGTTTAGATAAGTATTTGTTTGGACAAGCAGCTACACTTTTAAAGTCTGATGTGCAGTTTCTTTTTGTTGTGTTTGTTGCATTTGTTTGTTTACTACTACTTTTTTGGAAAGAATTTAAAATATATACTTTTGATAGTGCTTATACTCAAACACTCGGCTTTCATAATAAAGCAATAGATACACTTCTTACAAGCCTTATCGTAGTTACTATTGTTTTAGGTTTACAATCAGTTGGGGTGATTCTTATCAGTGCGATGCTTTTAGCTCCAGCAGCTGCGGCACGTCAATGGACACATCGTTTGGAAAATATGGTGATACTTTCGGGAGTATTTGGAGTTTTTTCCGCAATTATTGGTACGGTGTTAAGTACCCGATTTTCTGGTGTACCAACAGGACCAGTAATTGTTATTATTGCAGCTATATTGGTTTGGTTTTCTTTTGTGTTTTCTCCTAAAAGAGGGTTGTTGTTTCGTCAAATACGTAGGTATAAAAATCGAAAGGAACTTCAGGTGTTTAAAACTTTAGATCTTATGTATCGTATTGCTTTGGAACACAAGACCCCGCATCATCCACATCATATTCAAATTTTAAACGATTTTCAAGGCTATTCTAAGTCCGCCTTAAAACAGCTTGAAGATCAAAAATTAATTAAAATTGAAAGTCAGCAATGGTATCTCACGAAAGAAGGTTATCAAAAAGCGGCTAAACTTTTTGAAAAATAGTGTTACAACTTATTAATATTTATGGAGGTTTTTCATCTGGAAATTTTATTGATTGCTAGTTTAGTAGCTGTTGCTTGTGCTTTGCCTGGGGTTTTTTTAGTGCTTCGTAAAATGGCGTTGATTTCTGATGCAATTAGTCATTCCATACTTTTGGGTGTGGTTATCGGTTTTTTTATTTCAGGAAATTTAAATAGTCCTATTAATTTTATCATGGCAAGTCTCACAGGGGTATTAACTGTGTTTTTAGTAGAAACGGTACAAAATACACGCCTTGTCAAAGAGGACACTGCTATAGGGCTTGTTTTTCCCAGTATTTTCAGTTTAGGTGTTATTTTAGTAGCTATTTATGCTAATGATATTCATCTAGATATAGATGCCATACTTCTTGGTGAATTGGCATTTGCTCCTTTAGATCGGTTGTATTTTAATTCTAGTGATTTAGGCCCTAAAAGTCTATGGGTGGTTGCAGCAGTTGCAATGGTGTCTGTTTTTTTATTAGTTTTATTCTACAAAGAACTTATGGTTTCTACTTTTGATAAAGCACTTGCTGCAAGTATGGGATTTAGTCCGGTGTTGTTACATTATGGACTAATGACGCTTTCTTCCGTAACTTGTGTGGTGTCTTTTGATGCAGTTGGTGCTGTACTGGTAGTGGCTCTTATGATAACACCTGCCGCAAGTATGTATCTTGTCACGGATTGTTTAAAAAAAATGCTTTGGGGTTCTGCATTATTAGGGATATTTGCAGCTAATGTAGGATATTTCTTTGCCCATTTCTTTGATGTGTCTATAGCAGGGAGTATTACTACATTTTTAGGTTTTTGTTTTTTTGTAATTTATTTATTTGCCCCACAAAAGGGATATTTTTCGATACTTAGAAAAGAAAAACGACAAAGAATAGAGGTGATGTTGCTTACATTTTTAGTACACTTACAAAATCATGAAGAGCTTTCAGAGCGACACATCAAACACCTTAAAGATCACATTAATTGGCAAAAAGTGAAGTCTAATGCAGTTTTGGAATTAGCACAGAAAAACAATTTTATCGAATTTAAAAATAAAGATTACATTGATTTAACTTCAAAAGGAAAAGCTTTTACAAGTGCAGCTATTGCTTTTATTATTCAAAATGAACGTTCTGCTATTGAGCCTTTAAAACAAAACTTCTTTTTATTTCGTGGGTGACACCTTTGTTGAAATCATTTATTAAGAGCTTGTTTAAAGGCACTACTTCCTGTAATCCAAAATTTTAAGAACTT
>WTKB01000275.1 GCA_011524575.1 Aquimarina sp. | reverse complement strand
GTATTAATTTAGCGATACATGATTCAAAAAAATCTTACTCTTTTCTTAAAAGGAGCTGCAATGGGAGCTGCAAATGTTGTACCCGGAGTTTCAGGAGGAACTATTGCTTTTATTACAGGCATATACAACCGTTTTATCAATGCGCTAAAATCCTTCGATCTTCAAGCTATAAAAATGTTGTTTTCTTTTAAAATAAAAGAACTACTACAACACATAGATGCAGCATTTTTAATCCCCCTTTTTTTAGGAGTAGGAGTAAGTTTAATTACTCTTGGAAAAGCATTAAATTATTTATTCGATTTTTACCCTATTCTTGTTTGGTCTTATTTTTTTGGTTTAATACTCGCAAGTGTATTTTCATTAGGTAAAGAAGTGAAAAAATGGAATATTTTTAGCTGCTTTTGGGGTCTGTCTGGAGTTGTCTTAGCTATTATTTTAGGTTTGTTAAAGCCTGCTTCAGAAAGTACAGCATTAGTATATTTAATGATATGTGGAATAGCAGCAATGAGTAGCATGATACTTCCAGGACTGTCAGGCTCCTTTGTATTAATATTGTTGGGGAACTACAAACTAATAATGCTTGAAGCCATACCCAATGTAGAATTAAAAATAATAATTCCTGTGGCCCTAGGAGCAATAGTAGGTTTTGTCGTTCTTTCGAGAGTTATTTCATTTTTACTTAAAAAGGCGGAAAATCATACCATGATGACGCTTACAGGCTTTATTTTAGGCTCACTTTTTATTATTTGGCCATGGAAACAAGCAATATACTTAAAAGATGAGTCAGGTAAATTACTACTAAAAAAAGGAGAAAAAATCGTGGAAGCGTATAGTAGATATACTCCTTCCTTTAATGATACCACCACATACATTGCCATTTTACTCATAATCCTTGGCTTTGCTACAGTCCTTACTATTGATCTTCTAGCAAAAAAATCAAAAGAATAAGATAAAGTACAAAAAGGCAATAAATGATCTTATGCTTTATTACCTTTAGAATTTATATATGAAAACAATACTTTGGTTTTTTGAGAATATTAAACAAGTTTGAGAGTCATATCAATAGCTTAGAATAACATTAAACCTCTCTTGTTACTTTCCAAAAGCAAATTAATTTATGAAAAAATTTGGACTCATTGGTTTTCCTCTTTCTCACTCTTTTTCTAAAAGGTATTTTTCAGAAAAATTTAAGAAAGAAAATATACAAGGCTGTACATATGATAATTTTGAGATAGAAAATGTAAGCCTGATTAAATCAATAGTAAAAGATGAACCTCAATTGAAAGGATTAAATGTAACAATACCTCATAAGCAAGAGGTTATTCAATATTTAGACAGACTACACCCCGCGGCACAAAAAATAGGGGCTGTAAATGTAATTTCTATTGATGAAGAACGAAAACTTACAGGTTATAATTCGGATTACTTTGGTTTTCAAGAGTCACTAAAACTATTACTTAAAGGAGATTTAGAGCTAAAAGCCTTGGTATTGGGTACTGGTGGTGCCTCTAAGGCTGTTTTAGCTGCTTTAGATGACTTAGGTATTAACTATCAGCAGGTATCCAGAATAGCCTCTGTTAACACTATATGTTATGAAGACATTACCAAAACTCTTTTGAAAGAGTATAGATTACTTATTAATACAACGCCATTAGGTATGTCTCCAAAAGTTGATACTTACCCAAAACTACCATATGAAGCAATTGGAGATTCACATTATTTATATGACTTAGTTTACAATCCAGAAACAACACTTTTTTTACAAAAAGGTTTGAATCAAGGTGCGAAAGTAAAAAATGGACTAGAGATGTTACATCTACAAGCTGAAAAAGCATGGGAGATATGGAATCAATAAAGTACTCTAATAATAATTTTTAGGCGGTAATTGCACGAAATCAGTTTAACTTTTTTGTGTCATTCAAGCTTATTTAATACCTTTCGTTAGTATCGAGAGGTACACAGTTACTGGTCTAATCTTTATTTATACGAGATGGGAATAGAAAAACTCAATAGGTTTTTATACGACAGTAAGGAAAATGTATTACGTATTAGTCAATGGATTACATTTTCATTTGCTCTTTTTGCAATGGCAATCATATTGTATGAAAATGGTTTTGTCATACCATACCATCACATAGCCTATATTAGAAAAGCCTTTGATGTCATTCTTGCTGTTTTCGTTCTTAACTACCTAATTCGCACACTTTATAGTTTCAATCGCCTTACGTTTCTTAAAAGTACTTGGTTTGAAGCTTCTTTAATGCTACTAGTATGTATTGTAACAATCAGTAAATTTTTCTTTCACTATAGTATTACTCAAAGTGTAATAGAGTACACAGGTACGGCTTATACAAAAGAAGTTTACCGCTATGGTATCACCTTAGCTATTTTGTATCTTATAGGTTTTGAGTTGATTAAGTTCAGTGGTTACCTTAGCTATTTAGCTATAAAACCTGCTGCTACTTTCATCTTTAGTTTTTTGATTCTTATTATGGTAGGTACAGGTTTGTTGATGCTTCCGCGTATGACCGTAATGAAAGGAGGGGCTTCGTTTATGCAAGCCTTTTTTACCTCAGTAAGTGCCTCCTGTGTAACAGGTTTATCTATAGTAGACACAGGCTCTTTTTACACACTAAAAGGGAAACTAGTTGTAT
>WTKB01000269.1 GCA_011524575.1 Aquimarina sp. | reverse complement strand
CTAAACTTACTAAACCTTTAAAATTTTGATTTTTTAAAAGAGGATCAGAAAAATGAATAAAAATACTTTTATTATCTGCATTTGGTGGATCCACCTTAACTACTGTAAAATTTTTTAAGCTTGGCACTTGAATTGTCCTACGTCCATAAGAATCAATACCAACAGCTTCTCCAGACCAATCTATTTTTAGATGAGTAGTTACATCAAAACGCTCTATACGATCAATCTTAAAATTAAAATACTTTGAAAATTTTTCTTTAGGAGCTTCAACAACAACTTTTACAGGCTGGTTTTCCTGAGTAACTGTTAGTAGTTTTTTTACTGATTCAAAGTCTAAAACATCACTAAAAGACAATGTTCCTCTTAGATACTGCCACTTTTTATCATAAGATTGTAATGCTTCCGTGTGTACTGAAAATTGTTGTTTTAGTGTATGTACTTTAAACTCAAAATAACGTTCAGAAGAAGTAATTTTTTTAGAAACATAGGGCGTTAAATCTAAACGGCATGTGTAATCCATATCTGATTTTAGAAGTTCATCTGGTTGAAAAGCTATAGTTTTAGCATTTATAAACTTCATTGTTCCTTTAACTTGTGGTGTTATTCTAAAACTTGAAGCATCCACTATTTTATTTGGTGTCCAACCCGCTATAGAATCTTTAAAAACAACATATATAGCATCTTTCCTAGAAATACTTTCTGGTGTAAAACTTGATATATAACTGGTATTTTTAGGAATATCTCTTACTGCCTCAGTAGTACTTTTAGTTATAGAATTTGTTGATTGTTCTTCTTTTCTCTGACAACTACACCATGTTAGTAATACAAAAAAAGTAAGAGAAAGGAATTTAAAAAAACGAGTAAAAAGCATAAGTATATTTTTTTAATACCTATTGATCTTTGAAATCACTATAGAATAAATTGAAGTATTTTTTATTTATACGTATTATAAAAATCAGGCATAGCCGTATGCTTGGGTTTATTTTTATAACAAATTGAAAGGTAGTAAAAACGATTTACTGTAGTGATTTCAAAGATTAATGGGTATAAGACGATACAATATACTTTTTTTATAAACATATTCCTAAAAAAAAACAGCGACACTTACTATTGCGTAGTAAGTGTCGCTGTTTTTTTAATATTTTACACATTAAAAGCAAAAATATTTTATTTTAAAACCTTTGGCCTTAATAGTCTTTTTCTTGGAATAACAATTGTTGTAGAACGCCCTCCTTGCTCCTCTAAAATTTCAAGTCTGAGCTTTTCATCAACATTAGGTGTGAATTTTTTAAATACAAACGTAAATATTTCTGAACCACCTGTTCCTTTTACTTTACGAATATCAGAACAACTCATTTCTGGTTCTAATAAACGTTCTTGATATACTTGATCTTTTGCAAACCTCTTATCTTTAATAAATCGGAATAAGAAATCATCAATATCTAAATCAATAGTTGAAAAATTCTGTACATGTAATTTTATGGAAAGAAAATCGTCTTTGTAATATATCCCCCTAATTTTTGCAACTATAAGGTCTCTATTTCCTTTTAAAGTCACATTTGCAGAAGCTGCTTTCGATAAATTACACATTTGTAATAATTCGGCAGTATCATACGATTTTTTTTCACTAGTAAATACACTATTTTGATTAGTGGAATAAGTAGATGTTGATTGAGATGTTCTCGAAGAATTTCCAACACCTGAAGACAAACTTGTAAAGTTCGTATCTCCATAACCAAATTTATAAGTAGTATTTTCAATATCCCTCTTAAAATAAAGCGGTACTGTAAAAAAATCTCCCTCTCTAGTAATTATAGTAATATTGGTTTCTTTTTCCTCTTTCTTCTCGGTGTACATTCCTCCAATATGCTTGACTTTTACAATATTTTCTAGAGTATCTGTAACAAAGTATCTTGATCCTAAATCAAGGTACTTGATCTTATCTTTAAAAATAAAGTGAGTAGTCTTGATATCAGATATAGGAATAGGTCTTGAACTTTTTATACTTTGAAAAACAGTATTGTTTTGAGCTGTCCCTAGCTGAATATAAAAAAACGTAAATAAAATTAAACTTATATATTTCATATCACAATTATTTTGAACTATTAATAAATTCTGTAAGTGCTAACTTCATATTCTTATGTTTATTAAAACGCTCAAAAATAAAAGCGTTTTCATCAGAATTAGAAGTATAACAAGCATAACGCTCTTTTGAAACACTCACTCTATATACATTAGATATACCTCCTACTTTCACAAAAACTTCTCTCTTCTCTGTAGAAAAAAGCTTCTCTAAATCGGCATCACTAAAAGATAAATGTTTTTGGAATTTATCTTTAGAAGCCATTTTCTTCTTATGAGAAAGCAGTATCATAGTATCTGTATTGTTAATCATTGCTGGTCCTGCTGCTGTACCTAATATATCTTCGATATCTTGAGTAGCAATAGCAATTTCACCATAAAACTTACGAACAGTTTTGTACATGTATTTAATAAATTCTGCCATATCCCCTTTTGAAATAGGCTTCCAACACTCGTCAATAAATACGGACTTCTTCACTCCTGGTAAATTCATAACTTTTTCCATAATTACATCTATACATAGCATAGTAACTAATGGAAATAATACGGGGTGATCTTTTATATTATCCATCTCAAAAACAATAAATCTTTGATGGAATAAATCTACTGGATCTTCAGAATTAAGTATCTCCTTGTAACCTCCGTCATAAAACTCTCGAATTGATAAATCAAAACTTAACTTATCAAAATACTTTTCCTCGTTGTACTCCACCCTACTTTCCATGACAAATTCATAGAAGGTATTGAACTTAGGAAATATACTTGGATCACTTCGTAATTTTGTATAATACGCTTCTACGTAAAGATATAAAATTTGTTTTTCTTCCTTTGTATAAGGCGTTTCTCCTTTCCATAAAAATAGAATTAAAGACACTAAAAACTCTTGCTTATCAATATTTAATTCCCCTTCAAACAAAAAAGGATTAAAACTTAAAGGATCTTCAACACTATAAGTATAATACGCTCCACCTACTAACTCACACAGTTTTTTGTAAGAGTTACCAATATCAATCATTACAATATGATGGCCTTGCTCATAATACTGAGAAGCTATATGGTTTATAATAAAAGATTTACCTGTTCCTGAAGGACCAAAAAGCAATCTATTTCTATTTACAATATGACCTCTTTTAACTGGTTCATCCCAAAGATCTAATCGAATTGGAGCTGCATTTTTACGATCACAAAGCAATATACCATCTTTAAAACTTTCATAATAACTTTCAAAGTTCATCAAACAAGGTACTTGTGCAGAAACACCAATATATTTATAATCATCAGGTAAAGAGGACATCGCTCCTGGTGTAGATGCTACAAATAAATCTTTAAGAGAATATTTTATATGGTACGGGTTAAGCCCCATATCTCTAAAAACATTTTCTAAATTATTTTTAGACTGTTTTAAATCTCGTGCATTATCTTCCCAAATAATTAAATTATAGTGTTGTTTTACAAACTTTAATTCATTCTCAAGTACTTCCTCAACTAATGACTCAATATGAGCATAATTCATTTGATTTTCCTTAGATAAAACTGCTAAACTCTGAAAATTATTCATTTTAATTTTCAAGTCACTAAATACTTTATCAGAAGGCTCAATGTAAATTACTTGATTATAGATATGATTACACTCTAAACCTAAACACAAAGGTTGGATGTAAGGGATATAAAAATCTGTTCGTTGCGTAGAATACTGCTTATTTCTTACATAATTATCCATTGAAATAGGCAACTCTTCATTAGAAGTAATTGCATATATTTCTCCTATTTGATCTCCTACTTGAAGCTTTCTATCAAAAAAAACATCTGTAAGTTTATGTTCTTTTTGTTTAGATAAATTAAAATATTTTGAAATCAATTCAATGATTTCATCATCATTAAGACGTGCTACACTAAAAAATTCATCCTTACCAAAAAAGTTAACACTTTTTTCTACATCTAGTATAAAATTATCTACACCTTTTAAATAAGCCTCATACTTTTTAGAATTATTTACAATACTTGAACTACTTTTCGAATTTTTTGTAATAATTAAATAGCACTCATGAATCATCAGAGGCTTTTCAAAATAAAAAGAATTATCACTTTTACCTAAAATATTTGTGCCTTTAGAGATCGGCTCTGTAAGTTTATCTACAAAAAAATAATCTTGTTTTTGCAAAATAGTATCTTCTGGTAAAGAACGTATTAGCTTATCAAAATTAACACAAATTTGATCCATGTCAGATTTATTTAAAGAATAAATCTGAGGTAGGCTTACTCTAAAAACAAGACTTATATCACCTGTTTTAGAAATCAATAGATCATTCTCAACAGCATGAATTGGAAATATTGTATCTATAGTATTTTTATTCATCTTCTTGAGTTACAGTTAACCAAACATGGTATTTTCTAGGTATAAAAACACGTCGCTTAGCAAAAATCTCTTGACTAACTTCATTTAATGCAGAAACACCTGCTATATCTCCTAAAGGAACTCTATCTGTACCTCCACCAAAAGCATTAGCTTGTTGACTATAAGTTTGTAAAGCAGCGTCTAGAACAGTCTTTGAAACTTTTGCAGGTATCGCAAAGAAAGAACGTGTTTTTAAATGAATACCCTCTCTACCATCAAAATCATGAGTAGTGATGGCAACAGGATACAAACGATTTCTATGTTTATAAGTCTTTACATCAATAAGTACACGATCATCAGTGAAAGAAATTTTACCATATACTACTGCATCTTTTGGAATTGTAATACGAGTCGATGGAAAATACAAGGATTTTTTAGTACGAATAGCTACAGTAGATCCTGTTGTGTATAGGCCTTGATCAACAGTTTCTGCAGGTACTAAATCTTGCCAAGAATTAGATTTTGTAGCAGAAGCCGCTCCGAAAAAATAATTACCTTGCTGTGGCTGTACTTTTGGAACTTCAGGCTTAATACCTGATGCAATATCAAGTGAACTTAAATCCGAATTAGACCTCTTAGCTCTCGGCTTTGTGATTTTATCAACACCAAAAGATTTTTTACCTAACTCTTCTAAATCTTTTAATTGGTTTTTAAACGCCTCTGCTTTAGAAACAGTTTTTGTTTTTTCGACAGTTTTCCCTGTTGGAACACCTCCTATTTTCCCTCTCATTTTAGAAAGGAAAGCAAAATTGTTAGCTAACGAATCATACTTGGTATGATCGTAATCAGACATGTCTTCATCATAAATTTCTTTTTTAGTCGCAGATTCGATAAGCTTAATTTCTTTTTCATCTACTTCTGGAGTTGCGAAACTGATATTATATGGTGTATCATTTGAATTTTCTTCAGATGACATATTTGGTCTTACTATTAATAAAAAGTATAATAAGAGTGCAGCACTTACACCAACCACAGCTACTATTATTTGTTTTTGCTTATCCATACTTTTTTAAATTTTACATATTCCTGAGAAATTTACAGGAATAAAGGGATTACTCATAATATTTTGAAGAATATACTAAAAATATATAATAAAAACCCATATAGTTTATCTAATATTTAGTAAAATCGACAAAACGATTATAATTTCTCTTAAAATCACTAAAAACAATTTTTCTCTTAAATCTATTTTAAAGCATTAACTATCATTTTAGATAATCATCCATAGAATTCATCCAAAACTTATAGGGATCTATATTCTTTCCATTCTTAAAAACCTCAAAATGCAAATGAGGCCCCGTAGACCTTCCCGTAGAACCTACATGACCTATAACCTCACCTTGTTTAACAATTATTCCTTCTTTTACAACTTTTTTTTGCATATGCCCATACATAGTAGCATAAGCATTCGGATGTTGAATCACAACATAAATACCATATGTTGGAGAGCGTCCTGCTAAAACCACTTTACCGTCTGCTGCAGAATAAATAGGAGTTCCTCTTTTTGCGGCTAAATCCACTCCTGAATGAAACTTTCTTCGTTTCAATGTAGGATGGACTCTTTCTCCGTACATCGAAGAAACCCTCTTAAAGCCCAATTGACGTACAGGAAAATAGACAGGTAGTTTAGTAAAGTCTTTCTCTAAACCTAATACTTCTTTCAAACTAAGCTTTTCCTTTTCTAATTTTAAAACATTTTTAATTTTTGAACTTTCAGCAATAAAAGACCCCATAGTTGTAGGAGTATTATCAAAAGATGGAGCAACAAATGTAATTTTATTCGAAGAAGATTCACTAGGACTTAACTTTGCATAAAAAAAAGTATATACAACTAAAGCCGCTAACAGTAGTAAAACTATAGCCCAAGCAATACGTTCATATTTAGAAAACTGAGTTAAAAAATATTTAAACATATAAATAACATAGAGAAAGTAAATGTAAAAAAAAGATAGTTACTACTCAATAGAACTATTTCAGTTTGTAGAATTTTCAGATTCTTGATTAAAATCATCTAAACCATCTTGATCAATTAGTGGCTCTTCTAAAGTTTGGTCTATTTTATCTAAATCCAAAGAACCATCAAAATCATTATCTGTTACGGGTGATGAAGCCCCTGCAGAAAGCTCATCATTCTCAAAGGAATCAGGAGTTTGATTTAAAAGGTTCTTTGCTTCCTCTATTTGTTTTTGAATTTCATCGAAATCAAAATCATCAAAATCTAAATCTCCCATAGCATCTTCCATGATAGGATCCTGTTTTATAGAATTCGGATCAACCGAAACAGGATTCGTCGATGAAGAAACCTGATTTGAATATTCTTGCTCGTGTCCAATAGGGGATAATGGAGCTTGTTGTTGCATTGAAGGGTCATTTGCCATTTGCTCCTCTTGAAGCTTAGCATGCTCATTGGCAAGAATAATATCAATCTCTTCTACGATTCTTCTAAAGTTACCATTCAAGAGATCATCTAAGTTATCTTCTTCTATTACTTTAGGAATAGCTTTCTTTACTTGATCAGTTCTTTTATCTACTTTTATATGCCCTCTAAATACTTTTCTCTCGATTTCCTCACCAAAGTTATCCGATATAATACCCACAAATTCCCCTTGAGACAACTGTGAAATTGTAGAAACAGGAATAGCAAAATCCATACTCTCGTTAATAGAATAAGAGGTTGTATTTGTATCTACAGAAAGATTTTTTAAACGCTGCTTTTTCTTTCCAAAAATCTCTTGGAGTTTTGTTGCTGTATCACTTCTTACAGAACCACTAAATATATTACCAATAATATTGAAAATAGTTTCTGCTACTTTATCTCCATAATCTCGTTTTAGCTGAGATAAATCCTGAGCTCCAATAGTGGTAGAAACTTTATTAGAACGTGCTGTTGCAATAAGGTTATCCAGCCCCATAAAATACATGGTTGGAAGCTCATCAATAATAATCGAACACGGTAACTTATTTTGTTGATTTACAATTTTAATAAGCTGTGTAGAAATAAGCCCTAATGCTGGAGAATTCGTTGTTTGTGTTGCAGGAGAGTTTGCTAATATCATAATCTGAGGATCATCAGGGTCATTGATATTTAGTGTTGCATTAAGTTCAGGGTAAACATTATTACCCATCACCCAAAAAAGCTCTCGGGTTGCTAACTGAGAAAGTGGAATACGTGCACTTGCTGTTTGTCCAGAAAGCTGCTCGTAAGCTTGTTTTTCTAAGGCATCTGCAAACGGTGTCATAAAAAATCGAAGCTCTGTTCGGGTTTGGAACACTTTAAATACCTTTTCATCAGGTGATGACGCTAAAGCAATAGCATGAGGAAGTGTACAAAACTTCCCCCCTTCATAAAGTTTCAAAAAATAAATACAACAGGCAAAATAAGAAATTGCAGATTGTGCAAAGAAATCCTTTTTCTCAATCCATTCCTTATTTAAGTTATAGAGTACTGTCTGTGAAGCTTCAATTGCATCTGCAGTTTTAGTAATCAGTTCAGGACTCAATGGATTAACAAAGTTAGAATAAGGAATATCATCTAACGAAATAACTGTAAATTTTGGAGTTACTTTAAAAGTATCTTTATAATATTCGTAAAAAGAATAGGTCTCTTTAGCAAGTGAAGGAAACTTAAAATCATAGACCATCATAGAAAAATTCTTCATCAAGTGTTGACGAATATATTCTTCAATAACAGAATAAGATTTACCAGAACCTGGTGTTCCAAGTACCATAGTAGCCCTAAAAGGGTTTACTACGTTTATATATCCATTTTCTGTCTTAAGGTTTACCGAATACTCATTCTCTTTATATTTCTTCTCTTGTCCGAACTTGAGGTTTTCATTATTAAACTCGTCTTTCTTAGAATAATAATTAAAGTGCTTTAAGACATGAAGAAAACTCCAAATATACCCAACTAAAGCAACCAAAGAAAGAGGTGCATTTACATACAAATGGATTTTTAAAGCCCCTGTAATAAAATACATCAACATAGAAACTATTAAAAAAAGATAATACCTCAATTGATGCTCATCTTCCTCTGGATTTTGCTTTAAACTAATCCCAAAACTTCCAATTGTAAATAAAACCAAAGAAATTAATCGTAATATAAACGAAGTAGGCGTAGTAGGAAAAAAAGAGAACATCCTATGTATTCCATTATCAATAGCATCAACTGAATACCCCATAGATTCAATATCACTATAAAAACTCACATAAATATCAATGGCTAAAAATGAAAGACAAAGAATAAATGTAAATACAATTAGTGTATCAATAGAAAATTTATCACCAGACATAATTATAGGTTTTAGTAAATTAATTTGTAAAATTTAATTAACCGAATACTTCAAAAAATAATAATTAAACATGTATCTAAGTAACTATATTGTACCATCAAAAGAAACTCTTAAGATTTTCTTAGTTCTATCAATTTATATTTAGAGCTTGTTTAAACTAAATACAAACTGTATTTCAAAAGTTTAAGGTTTTGGGTTACTTTTAAATGATGTGCATATCGAGA
>WTKB01000187.1:5889-9031 GCA_011524575.1 Aquimarina sp. | reverse complement strand
AAGACATTATTTTTAAAAATGTAATACCAATTGATCTTTGAAATGGATATAAAATAAATGGAAGTATTTTTTTTCTCTATACGCATTATAAAAATCAAGCATAGCCTTAGCTACGGTTTATCCTTATAATAAAGTAAAAAAGGAAAAAGAAACGATTTATTATGTCGATTTTTAAAGATTTTTTGGTATAAACCAATAACTGCAAACTTTTGAATTACAGTTTGTATTTAGTTTAAACAAGCCCTAATTTCAAAGAAGAATAAGTATAAAATAAATAATTATTAAAAAATATTTAAAAACATTCTTGTTAGTAATTCTAGGTGTATTAACTTTGTATTTATTACTGACTTTAATAGTGTATGAGTGATGATTTAGGTAAAGTTATTGATTATCTGGAGTTAAGGATCAAAGAGTTGTTGAAAAAACAAGAAGCTCTTATGGCATCCTACCAGAAGATTGAGACACACCTAGAGGAGGAATGCAAGAAAAATGCTGCATTAAAACAAGATTTAGAAGATCTAAGACTTAGGAATGTGGCTTTAAAGAATGCAAATGCACTATTGGGTAGTAAAAGTCATAGTAGAGAAGTAAAATTAAAGATTAATGCACTTATCAAAGATATTGATCAGTGTATTGCTCAATTGATATAAACATAGCACTATTGTCCTCTTCTGAACAGATTAAAATTAAAGTATCTATTGCAGATCGGGAGTATCCTTTAACGGTTACCTCAGAGGAAGAAGCTTCATTAAAACTTGCTATAAAGCGCATTGATGAGCTTTTGAAGTACTATGAGGATAGTTATGCTGTTCGTGATAAACAGGATGTATTAGCTATGTGTACTTTACAGTTTGCTTCTCAACTTGAGCAACATATTTTAGAAAGTAATCAAGTGCAATCCCATACCAGAAAACGTTTGACTGCACTTTCTGAAAAAATTGATGCTGTTTTACTACCTTCAAACAGGACGTAAATCCTTTTAAAAAAGAATTAATTTACGCCTGTACTAGTATTTTTTTGATAAACTCAACAATCATTTTTTTAAAAAGGGTGAGTTTTGTGCTGTAAGAGCGTGCCGCCATTGAGCGGATTTTCGAGCAGTCAGGTAGCCCTAAACCTGTATTTATAGAGTTTATACAGAACCCAGCTAGTGCAGGCATTTTTATACTACTTATGACTATAATATTGACCCTTGTAGGAGGATGTATACTTGGTGCTGCAGTGACTTTTGGTGTGCTTAAGTTTTTAGAAAAGAAAGCAGTGAGTAAAAAGATGAAAGATGCTCATATTGCAGCAAAAAAAATAATCAATCGTGCTAAGAAAGAAGCTGATGATATAAAGAAAGATAAAATCTTTCAAGCTAAAGAAAAGTTTTTTGAGCTAAAAAATAAACACAAGGAGGAAGTTTCGCAGCGAGAGAGTAAAATAGCAGATATAGAAAACCGCATCCGTCAGAAAGAATCTCAAACTTCTACTGAACTGTCTAAAAATAAAAAGTTAAATCAATCTTTAGAAAGTAAAATAAATAGAAATAAGCAACTCGAAACTAAGTTAGTTGCCCAAGAAAAGGAGTTAGAGCAATTAACAGAAAAGAAAGTAAAAGAGTTAGAAATAATTTCTAATCTTTCTGCCGAGGAAGCTAAGCAGCAACTTGTTCAAACCTTAAAAGATCAAGCAAAGTCTGATGCATTGTCTTATGTGCAACAAACGTTAGAAGAAGCTAAATTAACAGCAAAGCAAGAGGCTAAAAAAGTTGTAATTAATGCGATTCAACGTGTAGGTACAGAGGAAGCTATAGAAAATTGTGTTTCTGTATTTAATATTGAAAATGACGATGTTAAAGGAAGAATCATAGGTAGGGAAGGACGTAATATTAGAGCTATTGAAGCAGCTACAGGTGTTGAGGTTATTGTTGATGATACCCCAGAGGCTATTATACTTTCTTGTTTTGATGCTGTGCGCCGAGAAATTGCTAGGCTTTCTATTCATAGGCTTGTTACAGATGGACGTATTCATCCAGCAAGAATTGAAGAAGTCGTGCGTAAAACTAAAAAGCAAATTGAAGATGAGATTATAGATATAGGAAAGCGTACAGTAATTGATCTTGGTATCCATGGACTTCACCCAGAGCTTTTAAAAATTGTAGGACGTATGCGTTACCGTTCTTCATATGGGCAAAATTTATTGAAACACTCCAGAGAAGTAGCTAAACTTTGTGGGATTATGGCTGCAGAGCTTGGTTTAAATGTAAAACTTGCTAAAAGAGCAGGTTTATTACACGATATTGGAAAAGTTCCTGATACAGAAACTGATGTGCCTCATGCTATTTTAGGGATGCAATGGGCAGAGAAATATGGCGAAAAACCAGAAGTTTGTAATGCTATCGGGGCACACCACGATGAGATTGAAATGACTTCAATGATTTCACCAATTATTCAAGTTTGTGATGCTATTAGTGGGGCAAGACCAGGAGCCAGAAGACAAGTGTTAGATTCATATATTCAGCGTTTAAAAGATCTTGAGAGTATTGCCTTTGGTTTTAATGGGGTACGTAAAGCCTATGCGATACAAGCAGGTAGAGAATTACGTGTTATAGTGGAGAGTGAAAAGGTTTCTGATGAAAAAGCAGCAACACTTTCTTTTGAAATTTCACAAAAAATTCAAACAGATATGACTTATCCAGGGCAAGTGAAAGTAACGGTTATTCGTGAAACTCGTGCAGTAAATATTGCCAAATAATTTTGAATTAGGTGTTAAATTAAGGTTAGTTATTAAAATTAATAGTCAATTTTTACGTGAACTCATTTTAATAGTTGTACTTTTGTAACCACATAAAAATTATTTAAATAATATTGGAATGTATTTATCAAAAGAGAAAAAACAAGAGATTTTTGCAAAACACGGTAAAAGTGCTACAGACACAGGAAATTCAGAAGCACAAATTGCCCTTTTTACGTACAGAATTACTCACCTTACAGAACACTTAAAGAAAAACCGTAAAGATTATAATACGGAGCGTTCTTTAGTACTTCTTGTAGGAAAGCGTAAGTCTTTATTAGACTACTTAAAAAAGAAGGATATCCTTAGATACAGAGCGATCATTAAGGAATTAGGTTTACGTAAATAATCGTATGCCCCTTTT
>WTKB01000187.1:0-5789 GCA_011524575.1 Aquimarina sp. | reverse complement strand
TTATTTTTATTAGTATTTTACGAAAGGATGTCAATTTTGACATCCTTTCGTATGCTTAAAGGTTTTTGAAAATAGGATATTTATTTAAGTTGTTGTAAAACAATATATTAAAAATATTTTTTTGAAATAAGAGGTTGTCTGGTAGTGTATCAATAATGATTGATTGCTAGAATCTTTTTTAAGCGTTTTAAATCTTACGAAATAGTAGATTATTTATATATAATAGTTTATCCTTAGCAGCAAATTGCTTTTTGTTTGCACTAGAAAAAAAGGATAAAAACAATTTTTACAATATGATTCCAAATGTTTTTAAACAGGTTATCGATCTTGGAGACGGTAGACAAATTACACTAGAAACTGGTAAACTTGCTAAGCAAGCTCATGGTTCTGTAGTGGTGAGTATGGGGAAAGCCATGCTTTTATGTACTGTTGTTTCTAATTACGAGCAGTCAAATGTTGATTTTCTACCTCTTACAGTAGACTACCGAGAGAAATTCGCAGCTGCAGGTCGTTTCCCTGGTGGATTCTTTAAAAGAGAAGCAAGACCAAGTAACGAAGAGATTTTAGTAATGCGTCTAGTAGATAGAGTATTACGTCCTCTTTTTCCTAAAGATTACCATGCTGAAACACAGATTATGATTCAATTAATGTCTCATGATCCAGAGGTTATGCCAGATGCACTTGCAGGACTTGCAGCTTCAGCAGCCATTCAACTTTCTGATATTCCTATTGAAAAGTCTATTTCTGAGGTTCGTGTAGCACGTATTGATGGAGCATTTGTAATCAATCCAAGTTTGAGCCAGTTGGCACAATCGGATATCGATATGGTTATTGGAGCTTCTGAAGATTCTGTGATGATGGTAGAGGGGGAGATGAATGAAATCTCTGAGAAAGAAATGCTTGATGCTATTAATTTTGCACATGATGCTATTAAAGCACAGTGTATTGCTCAGGAGGCTTTGGCACAATCTGTGGGTAAAAAGCCTACTCGTGAATACACTCTTGAAGTTACCAATGAAGAACTTTTGGAAAAAGTAAACGAGTTTGCTTATCAAAAGTGCTATGATATTGCCAAGCAAGGCTCTTCAAAAAATGAACGTGGTGAGGCATTTTCACAAGTAAAAGCGGCTCTTTTAGAAACTTTTTCTGAAGCGGAATTAGAAGAACAAAAATCTTTGATTTCTAAATATTTTAGTAAAGTTCAGAAAGAGGCTGTTCGTAATATGGTACTTTCAGAAAATTTGAGGCTAGACGGACGTCAATTAGAGCAAATTAGACCTATTTGGTCGGAAGTAGATTACCTTCCAAGTACTCATGGTTCTGCTGTGTTTACAAGAGGGGAAACACAAGCTTTAGCTACAGTAACTTTAGGAACTTCTAGAGATGTAAATATTATTGATAGTCCTTCTATAGAAGGAGAAGAAAAGTTTTATTTACATTATAACTTTCCACCATTTTCTACAGGAGAGGCACGTCCATTAAGAGGGACTTCAAGAAGAGAGGTTGGTCATGGTAATTTAGCACAGCGTGCTTTAAAAGGTATGATTCCTGCGGATTGCCCGTATACAGTCCGTGTTGTTTCAGAGATTTTAGAATCTAATGGTTCCTCATCTATGGCAACAGTTTGTGCAGGTACCATGGCACTGATGGATGCTGGAATACAACTTACAAAGCCTGTATCAGGAATTGCAATGGGGTTAATTTCTGATGGAGAGCGTTATGCGGTACTTTCTGATATCTTAGGTGACGAAGATCATTTAGGGGATATGGATTTCAAAGTTACAGGAACTGAGGATGGAATCACAGCTTGCCAAATGGATATTAAAATTAAAGGACTTTCTTATGAAATCTTAGAAAAAGCCCTTTTACAAGCCCGTGAAGGAAGGTTACATATCTTAGGTAAAATCACTGAAACTATTGTTGTTCCTTCACAAGAGGTAAAAGTTCATGCACCAAAAATTATTACACGTGTAATTCCTAATAGTTTTATTGGAGCAATGATCGGTCCTGGTGGAAAAAATATTCAGGAGCTTCAAAAAGAGACTGGAACTACAATTGTCATTAATGAAGATCCAGAAACAGGAGATGGTATTGTAGAAATCCTTGGACATAGCCCAGAAGGTATTACTAAAGTACAGTCGAAAATTGATTCGATGCTTTTTAAGCCAGAAGTAGGTAGTGTATATAGCATGAAAGTAATCAGAACTTTAGATTTTGGAGCTGTTCTAGAATATTTAGAAGCACCAGGAAATGAGATTTTACTACATGTTTCTGAAATTGCTTGGGAACGTGTTGAAAATGTAACAGATGTGCTTAATGTTGGTGATGAGTTGGATGTAAAATATTTTGGTATTGATCAAAGAACTCGTAAGGATAAAGTTTCTAGAAAGGCACTTTTACCAAAACCAGAAGGTTACAAGCCAAGACCACCAAGAAATAGAGATGGTGGTAATAACAACAAAAGAAAACCTGCAGAACGTTCCTAGTAATATTCGATCTTATTAATTATATAATTAGTATCAACAAAAAAGACCCTAAAATTATTTTTAGGGTCTTTTTTGTTGAGAGCTTGTTTAAAGGGAATACGAACTGTATTTCAAAAGTTTAAGGTTTTGGGTTACTTTTAAATGATGCCCATATCGAGATATGTAAATCTTTTTAAAGTGATCCAAGTTCTTAAAACTTTGGATTACAGGAAGTAGTGCCTTTAAACAAGCTCTGAATATTATTTTGAAATCAAAGAGTATTTAATACTTATACCAATTGTGGTATTAGTAAGCAAATAATGGACGCTCTTGCATTAATGCATTTACTTTAGTTCCAATAACTTTAAGTTCTGCTTCATTATCGATGTTTTGAATTACGGCATCAATAAGGTTTACTACTTCAATAAAATCATCTTCTTTAAGTCCACGAGTAGTTGCTGCAGAAGTACCAATTCGGATACCAGAAGTTACAAATGGAGATTGGTCATCAAATGGTACCATGTTTTTATTTACCGTGATGTCTGCTTTTCCAAGAGCTTCTTCAGCTTGCTTTCCAGTAACTCCTTTATTTCTTAAGTCGATAAGCATCATGTGGTTGTCTGTTCCATTTGAGATGATCTTATAGCCTTTGTCTATAAAGCATTGAGCTGCTGCTTGTGCATTTTTACGAACTTGAAGGCAGTATTCTTTAAAAGAATCTGTAAGTGCTTCACCAAAAGCGATTGCTTTTGCACCAATAACATGCTCTAATGGACCTCCTTGATTACCTGGGAAAATAGCACTGTTTAATAGCGAAGACATTTTTCTTAACTTTCCATTTTTAAGTTTTAGTCCAAATGGATTATCAAAGTCTTTCCCCATTAATATGAGTCCTCCACGTGGTCCTCTAAGGGTTTTATGAGTTGTTGTAGTTACAATATCACAATGTTCGATCGGGCTTTGTAAAAGTCCAGTAGCAATTAAACCAGCTGGGTGTGCAATATCAGCAAAAAGAATAGCACCTACCTCATCGGCAATAACTCGGAATTTTTTGTAGTCGATTTCTCTAGAATACGCTGATGCACCTGCGATAATTAATTTTGGTTGCTCCTTTTTAGCAATTTCCATAATTTTATCGTAGTCAAGAACTCCAGTATCTGCTTCTACACCATAAAAAGAAGGCGTATATAGTTTTCCAGAAAAGTTAACAGATGAACCGTGAGTAAGGTGTCCACCATGAGAAAGATCAAAACCTAAAATTTTATCCCCAGGTTTAATACATGCTGCAAAAACAGCTGTATTTGCTTGAGATCCAGAGTGTGGTTGTACATTGGCATATTCAGCACCAAATAGTTCTTTGGCTCTATCAATAGCAATTTGCTCTATTTTATCTACAACTTCACAACCTCCATAGTAACGTTTACCTGGGTAGCCTTCAGCATATTTGTTGGTAAGCACAGAACCCTGAGCTTCCATAACTTGCTCACTGACAAAATTTTCAGAAGCAATAAGCTCTAATCCTTTAACTTGTCTTTGTTTTTCCAATTCGATTAAATCGAAAATGCTTTCATCACGCTTCATAAGAGAGTATTTTTGTATTTTGGTTGCAAAAATACACATAACTAAGTTATTAATCTCTCTCATTTCCCTCAAAGTTATAGTAAAGATCAGTGATTCCTTTAACTTATTGAAAAATGATAATACTTTGTTTGCCATAAATATTAGAGCTTGTTTAAAGGGGGTGTAAGCTGTAATTCAGAAGTTTAAGGTTTTGGTTTGCTTTTAAATGATGTGCATACCTAGAGACAGGTAAATCCTTTTAAAGTGATTCAAGTTCTTGAAATTTTGGATTACAGGAAGTAGTGCCTTTAAACAAGCTCTTACCTCTTTTCTTAGAGATGTTTGTTTTTAATTTTCTGATTTACTTTTTTAGAGGTGTTTAGCTAGGCTTGCATGTATTTTAAATATAAGTATCTGTATTTTATATGTTTATAGGTGTTATTTTTTTAAGTATGCACATAAATCGTATAATTATCAAAAGTCTATAAAAATAGCTAACTTTACTGCTTTATTTGAAAAGTTACAAATAGCCATACCATCCCCTTAAGATATGATTGATAAATTAAATATTGTAAAACAACGTTTTGATGAATTGAATGATCTTATCATTCAGCCAGATATTATTTCAGATCAAAAGCGATATGTGAAAATCAATAAAGAGTATAAAGATCTTCGAGCCATTATGGATCAAAGAGATATTTATATTTCTATTACCAATAGTATTGCAGAAGCTGAGGAGATTTTAGCTGACGAAACCGATCCTGAGATGCTTGAAATGGCAAAAGCAGAACTTGAAGAGGCAAAAGATAAACTGCCTGAGCTTGAAGAGAAAATTAAGTTTATGCTTGTTCCAAAAGACCCTGAAGATGCCAAAAACTGTGTGCTGGAAATTCGAGCAGGAACAGGAGGAGACGAGGCAAGTATTTTTGCAGGAGATCTTTACCGTATGTATAGTAAATACTGCGATAGTAAGGGTTGGTCTATGAGTGTTGTAGATACTTCTGATGGTACAAGTGGCGGATTTAAAGAAATTATCTTAGAAATAAGCGGTGAAGATGTTTACGGTACTATGAAATTTGAAGCTGGAGTACACCGTGTACAGCGTGTTCCTCAAACCGAAACTCAAGGACGTGTACATACCAGTGCTGCTACTGTAATGGTGCTTCCAGAAGCAGAGGAATTTGATGTAGAACTTGATATGACAGAAGTGCGTATAGAGCGTACTACTTCAACAGGGCCTGGTGGACAATCTGTAAATACCACTTATTCAGCTATAAAATTACATCACGAACCTACAGGAATGATTGTAAGTTGTCAAGATCAAAAATCTTCTCATAAAAACTTAGAAAAAGCATTAAAAGTTTTACGTTCAAGGCTTTATGAGTTGGAGTTAGCTAAAAAGCAAGCGGCAGATTCTGAAAAAAGAAAAAGCATGGTGTCTAGTGGAGATAGATCTGCAAAAATTAGAACCTATAATTACCCACAAGGACGAGTGACGGATCACCGTATTGGGCTTACTCTTTATGATTTGCAAAATATTATAGGTGGTGATATTCAGAGAATTATTAATGAATTACAACTTGTGGAAAACACCGAAAGATTGAAAGAATCAACAGATTTGTTTTAGAACTTGTTTAAAGGGATACAAACTGTAATTCAAAAGTTTAAGGTTTTGGTTTACTTTTAAATGATGCGTATATCGAGATACATAAATCTTTTTAAAGTGATCCAAGTTCTTAAAATTTTGGATTACAGGAAGTAGTA
>WTKB01000015.1 GCA_011524575.1 Aquimarina sp. | reverse complement strand
AGTCTTATAAAAGTATTCCTTAGATGTTATTTTTAAATTTTAGAATGCTTTAAAAAAGTAACTGAAAGAATTTCTTTTGTCTTAAGGTTAATGTATGTATGGTATTGTTTAGTAATATTTTATTTTTAAAAGTAGCAGTTTTTCATAGATTCTATTTGCTTCATTTAGTAATGTAGTGTCCGCATTATTACTATTAACACTATATTTTTTAGGAGTGAATTCTGGCAAATGCGTTAAAGGAAAATTAATCGATAAGACTTCCTTTAATTTTTTCTTTAACTCATTAGGTGTTTGAAGTAAATCATCATAGTTTACAATCAGTATCGAAGTATCTTTTTCAGCCAATTGTAATAAATACTGATAATAATTTATCCAAGTATGTAACCAATAATTGATATGTGAAACATCGGTATATATTTGGTTTGGAATAGGAGTATTTTCTAATAATTCAAAGCGTTTTAACCCTTTTCCAAATTCGTGATGACCTAACCAATTCATATAATCTAAAACAAATTCATCTTGCGATTGTTGATTTAAATAATTGGTATGCTGATTAAGTAATGATTTTGCATGTGCTAAAGGAGTTCTTACTAAAAAAAGTGCTTTAAATATTTTGTTATGCTTTCTTAAACTTTCATATCTTAATATCAGATTGTTATTTTTTGCGATATAATATGTTTCTTTTTTTTCTCTAAATAGATTTTGATATTGGTAGTATTCATTAACAACCGACTCATTAAGGGTGTGTTTTGTTAATTTGTCTTCTTGAATAAAACTATCTTGAAGTTTTATTTTAAAAAAATATTCTTCTAAAGCTTCTGCTGAATTTTTAGAAATTTGAATTCGATCTCCGTGTGAGCGTTCTTTCGATTGATTATTACTAAAGACCGACAATCTATTTGCGATACTTGGAGCCATAAGAAAAGGCATGTGCTTATAAGTAATGGAATGAAAGAAATTGGGGTCATAAAGCATATTTAAAGTTGCTGTAGTACCCGAACGAGCCAAACCAGAAATCATAACAAATTTATTTTCAATAGCTGAAGTATTGTTTTGTTTATTAAGTTCCCTTTTGAGTATAAATTTTGAGAGATGATGGTAATCTAATGTGATGTAGTGTAGTAGTTTAGACCAGTAGTTGTAGTCTTCTTTTTTGTGTATGAAAAATAATATAATCACACTAATTAATACCGCAATGTAATAATAATTAGAAAATAAAAAGTCGGTATTTATTGTTAATAATTGATAGGTCGATAGTAAATAAAAGACAACAGTAGGTAAAAAGAAAAGTGCCATTGTAAGTAGCATATACCCTATAAAAACACACATTGAAAAAAGCATTTTTACAATGTTTTTCAAAATCATTTTATCTACTGTAAGTTCATCTAAGTCGGTGTTTAGTAGTAAATCAATTTGATTTACAGCATGTAGTGTAAGGGTTCGGAATGGTTTTCTAAGCATACGAATACCTACATAGTAACTCAGAATGGAAAAAAGTATTGTTGCTATATAATAACTAATAGATATCATACATTTTCTTTATTCTTTTTTTTTCTTAAAATTCTTTTTATAAAACGGTACATCACCATTCCTATACTTAAAAAAGTAATCAACAGCACAATAATTACCATAACTACTGTTCCGATACTTACACCTGGTCCTAAATAGAATAATGTTAGCATAAATTTTTTATTTTATAAAATCTAAATTTTCATAGACTTTTACCCAATGTGGCATTTCAAAGTTTCCTTTTCGATTTCTTGGATTTGCATAATTTCTATAGATTAATTCTTGGTTTTTAAATAAATAAAATATCCCTTCATAAGTGGGTTCTATAAAAATACTTTTATCACTAAGGGTGTGATGAACACCTTGTAAATTGGTATATATTTTCTGCTCTTCTAATTGATCTTTTAAAGGAAATGTAAATTGTTTAGTAGCTAAGTTATAAACTACAACCTGAGAAGATTTGAATTTTGGAGCATTAGTATTGGTTATTACTTCATAGTCACCTACGATGTTATCAGTAGTGCTAAAAGAAGGTATTGTAGGTCTATTGTTATTGAAAATAGAAATTTCATGATCAGAAATGATATCAACATCATGTTGTTGGAAAAAAGATCCTTCGATTACTTGTATCAAAGTATTGGTTTTGGGTCTGTAATGAAGAATTCTAGAGTTATTTCTGATACTAATAAAGACATCTCCTTCATTGTAATATGCTGAATTTTTTAAAGCAGGTTGTACATCATTTAAATGAAAACCATCATGATAATCCTCTGGTGTTGCCTGATTAGTTACACCATGATCATTAAATGCAAAACCATACAGGTAATGTTCTAAATTATTTTCTTCAAACAGTTCTGTTAATGATTTTTTAAATATAATTTTTCCTGTGTCGATATCCAGTTTAGCAATTTCATCATTTCTATACAAGTGCCAGTTGTTCTCTGAATTATTTTTAAATTTCACCAAATTACTAATACAAGTCCAAATTCCATCATTACCTCGTTCTATAGAGTGATGAAAATAATGGTTTTGGTTGATCCACATAATATTAGAATCTTTATCTAATCGGAATATATTTTTACTACCCGCTAACATAGCAACGATAGACATATCTTCTAAAAGTGTTACAGATTGTGGGAAAAATTGATTAAAATTAATTTGTTCTCCTTTGAAGTTTTCGGAATTAAAATGCCACTTATGAATAATTTCATCTGTTTTTAAATTTTTTAAAAAGAAAGTATATTGTTTATCTTCATATATGGCATTTGTAATGTAAAGATCCTTATCTAATTTATTGATCACCTCTATATCTTTTGTATCGACTACTTCAAAATAATTAGTTCCCTTTAAGTAAGTGACTGTTTGACTAATTTTACTTGGGAAAGAAATAAAATTAATAAAGCAATTTCTAACATACTGCATTTGTTCCGATGCTAAAAAAGTACCTTGATATACATTTGAAGTAAACCACCCAAAAAGCATTGAAAAGGCTATCACGATAACGGTATATTGTACATAGTTTAGGAATTTATACATTTTATTGTTTTCCATAGAAATATAATTTTATAGGAATTTATTAATAATAGCTGTTGCTGATTGTTCCGTAGGAATAGTGTATGTCACAGAAAAATCTGGATTTTCAGGAACTTCATAAACAGCGTCAATGCCTGTAAAATTATGAATTAATCCTTTTTTAGCTTTAAGGTACAAGCCTTTTGGATCTCTAGATTCACAAATATGAAGAGGGGTATTCAAAAAAACTTCAATAAAATCATCTTTGCCAATACGTTTTTTTACTTGATCTCTAATCTGTTTTGTGGGGCTAATAAATGAACAAATTACAATTACCCCTGAATCTACTAATATTTTAGCCAGTTCGGTGACACGTCTAATATTTTCTTTTCTGTCTTGTTCAGAAAAATTAAGATCATTGTTCATTCCAGACCTTATATGGTCTCCGTCTAAAACTTGTACTAGGTTCCCTCTTTTAAAAAGTAAATATTCTAATTGGTAAGCTAAAGTAGATTTTCCTGAGCCAGATAAACCTGTTAGCCATACTACTTTTGATTTTTGATTTAGAAGTTTTTCTTTATCTTTTCGGGTAATTACCTTGCCATTCATTTTTTAAAAAAGTAAATTGATATGAAATATCTACTGCAATTTAATATAATTTATCAATAAGACAGATTTGTTTTTTTAGATAATACCACTTCTTAATAAAAAAAGTAAAGCGTAACTTGATCAAGTTACGCTTTACTTTTTACTTTATTCTCGTAAGAACCTATTTAAATAGGCTTCTTATAAATTGAACATTTTTTTAAAGAATTTTGTATTGATTAATTAATTCCATCAATAATTCCATTAAAAGTGGTACTAGGTCTCATGGCAGCAAAAGCCTTTTGCTCATTAGGTAAGTAGTAACCTCCTAAATCAACAGCACTTCCTTGAGCGTCTGTAAGTTCTTTGATAATAGTAGTTTCTTGCTCTAGTAAAGATTTCGCTACAGGAGCAAATATTTCCTTTAACTCATTATCTTTATCTTGAGTTGCTAATGCCTCTGCCCAGTAAGTAGCCAAATAAAAGTGACTTCCTCTATTGTCTAATTCATTTACTTTACGAGAAGGAGATTTCTTATTATTTAAGAATTTTTCAGTAGCAAGATCAAGAGCGTTAGCAAGTACTAAAGCTTTTGGGTTGTTTTTGCTTTCTGCTTCGTGTTCTAATGATACAGCAAGAGCTAAAAATTCTCCTAAAGAATCCCATCGTAAGTGTCCTTCTTTGTTAAATTGCTGCACGTGTTTTGGTGCAGATCCACCAGCACCAGTTTCAAAAAGTCCACCACCATTCATAAGTGGAACAATAGAAAGCATTTTAGCACTTGTTCCTAATTCTAGAATTGGGAAGAGGTCGGTGTTGTAATCTCGTAGTACATTACCTGTAACAGAAACCGTATCCTCACCCGACTTCATACGCTTTAAACTTAGTTTAGTCGCTTCAACAGGGCTTAAAATTTGAATATCTAAACCTGTAGTATCGTGGTTTGGTAAATACGTATTAATTTTTTCAATTAATTGTGCATCATGAGCTCTATTTTTGTTAAGCCAAAAAATAGTAGGTACTTTGGTAGCTGTTGCACGAGATACTGCTAGTTTAATCCAGTCTTGAATAGGTGCATCTTTTGTTTGACACATTCTCCAGACATCACCAGTTTCTACCTC
This sequence comes from Aquimarina sp., assembly GCA_011524575.1. Lineage (GTDB taxonomy): Bacteria > Bacteroidota > Bacteroidia > Flavobacteriales > Flavobacteriaceae > Aquimarina. The sequence goes on along the minus strand of WTKB01000015.1, from coordinate 4,313 downwards.
ATGACTTATAAGAACTTCACCAGTTTGGTTATCTATAACCTCTACAGTACCGTTCTCACTAATTTCAAAGGTTTTATCATGTGATCCATATTCTTCGGCTTTTTTTGCCATAAGTCCCACATTTGGTACTGTTCCCATAGTAGTAGGGTCAAAAGCACCATGTTCTTTACAAAAATCAATAGTAGCTGCATAAATTCCTGCATAACTACTATCAGGAATTACAGCTTTAGTATCTTGTAGTTCTCCTTTAGTGTTCCACATCTGCCCAGAGTTTCTAATCATGGCAGGCATAGAAGCATCAATAATAATATCACTAGGTACGTGTAAATTAGTAATACCTTTATCTGAGTTCACCATAGCAAGATCTGGGCCATTGGCAAAAGCAGTTTCGATAGCCTCCTCTATACTTTTACGGGTGTCTTCTGGTAATTTATCTAGGTTATTTACTAAATCCCCAAAACCATTTTTAGCAGAAATAGACGCTTTAGCCAGTGCGTCTGCATGTGTACTGTAGATATCTTTAAAGAAAGCTTTAACTACATGACCAAAAATAATTGGGTCAGAAACTTTCATCATAGTTGCTTTCATGTGTAATGAAAACAGTACATTATTGGCTTTTGCATCTGCAATTTGAGCATCAATGAAACTTTCAAGCTTACTTTTGCTCATAAAAGTTGCATCAATGATTTCACCTTCTAAAAGAGCTAGTTCTTTTTTAAGAATAGTTTCTGTTCCGTTGGTGTTTTTGTGTACTATATTTATAGTAGTAGCTTTAGGTAAAGTTATAGATTTCTCGTTACTACTAAAGTCTCCTGATTCCATTGTAGCAACATGAGATTTAGAATCACTTGACCATTCCCCCATACTATGTGGGTTGTTCTTTGCGTATTGCTTAACAGGTTTAGGTGCTCTACGATCTGAGTTACCTTCTCTAAGTACTGGGTTTACTGCACTACCTAATACTTTTGCATAAGTTTTTTTAATGTCTTCTTGCTCAGGAGAACTTGGGTTCGAAGGGTAATCAGGGACATTAAATCCAGCTTTTTGTAGTTCTTCGATAGCTCCTGTTAGTTGAGGAATAGAAGCACTAATATTAGGGAGTTTTATAATATTTGCTTCAGGTGTTTTTGCAAGTTCTCCAAGTTTTGCCAGTGCATCTGTTTTCTTTTGATCATCTGTTAAATAACCTGGGAAATTAGCTAAGATTCGTCCTGCTAATGAAATGTCTTCGGTTATTAAATCGATATTTGCAGTTTTTGCAAAACTTTTTACAATAGGTAAAAACGAATATGTTGCTAATGCTGGAGCTTCATCCGTTTTAGTGTAGATTATCGTTGAGTTGGTATTCATAAGATAAAAGGGTTTATAAACGCTGAAAAAAATATCACTTAGTATTTTTGATGTAAAAGAACATAATCTCTTATCAAAGTATTTTCAATAATACCACTTCTTTCTTAAAATTACTGTAAAATAAATTAGAGGATTTTTTCTTTATACGTATTAGAAAAATCAAGCATAGCCTTAGTTATGGTTTATTTTTATAGTAAAGTAGAAAGTAAAAAGGAATAATTTATTACGGTCATTTTGAGTAAGAATGGGTATAACTAAAAGATATAAGTATAAAAACTTATTTATTATTGATACAAGAGTACAAATAAATGTTGTTTTGTGAGTATATATAATTTACTCTAAAGAGCTTGTTTAAACTAAATACAAACTGTAATTAAAAAGTTTAAGGTTTTGGTTTACTTTTAAATGATGCACATATCGAGATATATAAATCTTTTTAAAGTGATCCAATTTTTTAAAGTTTTTGATCTACATAAAGTAGGGCGTTTAAACAGGCTCTAATATTTTTCCAAAAAAAAACTGCATAATAGCAGTTTTTTTTTGAGACAAGTCAATTTTATTTATTGTCTTTTCTACGAATTTCTTTAATTCTTGCTTTTTTACCAGTAAGTTTTCTGAAGTAGTAAATACGAGCTCTACGAACTTTACCTCTTTTGTTTACTTCAATCTTTTGGATTGCAGGTAAATTTACAGGGAAAATACGCTCAACACCTATAGTACCAGACATTTTACGAATCGTGAATGTTTCAGTACTTCCAGTTCCTCTTCTTTGGATAACTACTCCTTTAAAAAACTGAATACGAGATTTTTCACCTTCCTTAATCTCGTAGTACACCGTAATGGTATCCCCAGCTGAGAATTCAGGAAGTTCTTTTTTTTCAATGAACTCGTTTTGAACAAATTGGATTAAACTTTCCATAAATATTATATACTAAAATAGTTTTTTGTTTGTTTACATTCACGATTTTCGCCAGAGGTATCACAAACGATCACAAAAATAAGATTATATTTTTTAATTTCTATAGGTGATACTATGATTTTTATGCAATTAACTTAGAGCTTGTTTAAAGGCACTACTTCCTGTAATCCAAAATTTTAAGAACTTGAATCACTTTAAAAGGATTTATATATCTCGATATACGCATCATTTAAAAGTAAACCAAAACCTTAAACTTTTGAATTACAGTTTGTATTTAGTTTAAACAAGCTCTAAGAGCTTGTTTACATCAACTGATTAATACGTAGTCTTAGTTTACGCATATAGTCTTCTTCTAACCATGAACGGTAATTTTTTGTACTATTACTTATGCAGTAAGAGTACATACGTACACGGTATTCAACATCTTGAGCTAGTAATTTAGCTAGAATTCGAGCATCAAAAACATCTTCACTATTTTCTACACACATTTGTGCATGTTGTTCTATAGAGCGTTCCAATACTGTTTTTGATTTCTCGCCATTATTAATCACGTTGTCATACTCAGCTTTGATATCAAATTCAAATTCAGTAGTTTTTTTGAATTCGTTTTTGATTTTATCAGGCATTACATATTTAAATTGACGTTCAATTTCTTCATCGCTTACAAGGTTTTCCAAGTAGTAATCTGGAGATTTAAATATTTTTTGCCAGTCAATATCAGCGTTCCATAGCCCTAATCTTGCAGCGTTATTTCCTAAATCAATTACGGTGAATTCATTTTTGTTCGGTAGTGATCGAGACCCCCTACCTATCATTTGAAAATATAACGTTAATGATTTTGTAGCTCTATTAAGTATTATAACATTAATGGTAGGTTCATCAAACCCTGTAGTAAGAATACCTACGGAGGTTAATATCGCATCAGGAGTTTCTTTAAACCATTTTAAAATTTGCCTACGTTCTTGCTTAGTATGTGTGTTATCTAGGTGTCTAATATCATATCCTGCCATTTTAAAGGTGTCATAAACTTGAATAGAAGTATTGATACCATTATTAAAAATAAGCGTTTTTTTACCTTTAGCTTTTTGTTCATAAGCATACAAGAGTTTTTCCTGCATAAAGGCATTAGAGTATAAATCTTCTGATGATTTTACGGTGTAGTCTCCATTAATTCCTATTTTTAATGTGCTAAGTCCAACATCATAAGAGTATGTTATAGCATTAGCTAAAAAGCCTTGATGAATGAGCTGTGAAATAGGTTGTCCACAAATAAGTTCCCTGTAACTATCCTTCATAGGCATTTTTACATTAGAACTTAATGGTGTTGCGGTTACACCAAGTATAAAGCATTCTTTAAAGTGTTTAAAAAGTTTTCTAAAGGAATTGTAGTGTGCTTCATCAATAATAACCATACCTAAGTTTTCAAGAACAACTTGTTCTTCGTTAAGTCGGTTATTCAGGGTCTCTACCATGGCTACAAAACAATCGTAATTGTGTTGATCAGGTATGGTTTTTACTTTACTATTGATAATCATACTACGTACTCCAAAACCATCTAACATTTTAGAGGTTTGATTACATAGTTCAATACGGTGTGTGAGTACGAGTACTTTTTTGTTTTGTTGTTCTATGAAACGTCTAACAATTTCAGAAAAAACTACTGTCTTACCTCCACCTGTTGGAAGTTGGTAACATAGGTTGTATCCGTTGGGATTGTTGTTAATTTTTTCAAAAATATTGTTAATATCCTCTTTCTGATAGGGATACAGTTCTTTTATAGCTTTTTGAGTGCCAATCATGAGTAAGTGTTGCTCTATAATAATTTAGGTTACGAAAATACGACTTTATTTTAGTTCTAGCATCTTTATAGTTTATAAAACAATACTTTATATAAGTTCATGTTTAAAACTCTAAAACGTGTTTAAATTTTGATTATCAATATTATATGTTGTTTTATGAGTAAGCTCTAAATAAGAATTTGTGTTACTATTACTCAATAAAAAAGGGAGATGAAATTTTTAAAATTTCATCTCCCTTTTTTATG
>WTKB01000117.1 GCA_011524575.1 Aquimarina sp. | reverse complement strand
TCTTTCTTTTAAAGATGATTTTTTTGAAAAAAATTATGCTAAAAGAATTATCTTACTACAGGACAATTAATGTATATAAATCGTTTTATTTAAAATATATAACCCAATAAATAATATTATTATCATAAATAAATAAAACCCTTACATCGACAAAACATAAAATTTATCGAAAAATACTAGATTATTTTGTAAACACAATGGATTAACAGCGTTTTTTTTTGTTCAAAAGAAAGCACAGGAACCTAATTAAACACTATATAAAACTTAATAAATCGCTCCTACCCCCCCTATAGAGCTTGTTTAAACTCACCACTTCCTGTAATCCAAAATTTCAAGAACTTGGACCACTTTTAAAGCGATTTATACATCTCGATATACGCATCTTTTAGAAGTAACCCAAAAACTCAAACTTCTGAATTACACTTTACATTGAGATTAAACAAGCTCTAAAAAAAAAGAAGAAAATAATAAAACTATTTAAACGTAAAAACATTAACAGAAAATAGAATCCTGATTACTCATTAACAGTTACTTAAAAGTATAAACTCAAAAAGAAATATCTTCCAAAATACAGCTAATTAAGCATTTATTTAATACAAAATGTAATACATTAAAAATAATATTTTAACACACTTAAGACTATTTAGAGGACTTTTTTGAGAATAATTCCTATTCAAAAACTTCTTATATGATTTTTGTACATAAAAAAAAAAGTCAATTTTTTGAAAGATCAAAAAATCAAAAGGTAATAATTAGAAATTAATTACAGAAAACTATATAAATTTTAGTAAAATAATAATTCTTAGCCTAATTAGCAAGTTTTTAAACAACTTATTAAAACATCTCTTACTTTTGAAACACACACTGAGCGTAAAAATTTAATCAGGAAATTAAGATGGGTAGAAAAATAACAAACCTTAATCAGCTTTTTAATGAGTTAGGCAACTGGAGAGATGCAGATGGCAGATTTGTTTCCCCTCAGAATGGATATCGATTAAGAGGCTTCCTTATAGATCAAAAAAATGTTGAAGTAAAAAAAGAGTTATTTAAAGTTTTGTATAAGGCATTAGAAGCCTTTGAAAACCCAGATAATTATCCCACTCCCGATAAAAACACGTATGATGTAATGAATTACATGTTCATAAAACATCGTTTACAAATCAGACAAGCAAAACGACTTATGGGGGGATATGTTCCTGAAAAAAGATTTTGTGATGATGTATGTGGGCAAGTACACGGAATAAAAGCATTTTTAGAACAGACAGGTGCTCATCATTTTGATGAAGATACCACTGATGAGAAAGAAGCAAATAAAAAAAGTAGTACTTCACAAAAAAATCACTCAGTTTATGTTAAAAGTATGAGTGGTGGCTTTATATGTAAGACATTTAATAATCAAGATATTAAAACACAAAGCTTTAACAAAGAAGATATCAGCATGTCTCCTTTTCCATCTAACAATAGAGGTAAAAAAGAAAAGGAGAAGGAACAAAAATCTAAAGATAGTAAATTATCAGGGTTCAAAAAAGCTATTAAAAAAAGGATGAAAGTTAAAAAACCTAATAATAACCAAAGTAGCTCTAATGATTCTTCTAAAGCTAAGCAAAAAAAGAGTAACACTGATGATAAAACAGGAAATAAGACTATACAATTAAAAAAATTCACAGTAAATTCAAACACAAAGACACCTATAGCCCTTAGAAGATATCCTTCTTATGAAAGAACAAGAGATAGCTTACATCCTTTACAAAGAAGAAAAACAACAGCAGTTTAATTCAATTTATTATACCTAAATAGAAATATTTATTGAACTTGTTTAAATTAAAACAAAAAATAAAGCGTAGCCAATGGCTACGCTTTATTTTTTTTTATCACCGATTAACCACGTCTTTTACCTAAGAAACTAGCAAAAGATTTTTTTGAACCCTTATTCTGACCACGAGCTCGAGTAGTTTTTGCTCCACGTCCTCGATCCGAAGGAGCAGTTCCTAACCCAGACATTAACTCAGCTGTTGTACGTGTTGCAGCACCAAGATTATTAGCTCTAGGCTGCAAAGAAATTGCTGCTACACGTTTATTTGGCAAATAACGTGACAAAGACCTATTAGGATTTTGCTTTTGAGATTCAATAGCAGATAATAACGGCATGTCCCTGAAATAAGATTGAAATAAGAATTCACGCCTAGAATCATTGTTATACCTATTTAAATCAGCTAATGCACGCTCTGCACCACTTAACACCATTGCAGTCCTAGCATCGTCAATACAGTCATTTTTGAAATTTTGTACAGCATCTTTTACTCCATGTACTAAATCTTGAACATATTTATTTGGTAATGCTTGCAAATCGCGTTCATTAAGCTGTAAAGCAGATTTCACAGCATTAGAAGTAGTAACATCTATAAAACCCTCGCTAACCAAATTTTCTAGGACTTTATCCTGATACTTATTTCCTAAATCTTGAATTTTATTATCAATTTCACTTATCGATGTTGGCATAATTTATAATTTTTTTTAAATAAAATATTTGAGTTATATACTTAGTTATTTTTTGATAATGAATTATTCATCCAATATTTCACTTTAATAAAAGTTTATCTACTAAGAAGTTTTATCCTTTTAGTTGACCTTAGAGCTTGTTTAAACTCACTACTTCCTGTAATCCAAAATTTTAAGAACTTG
>WTKB01000071.1:1603-2686 GCA_011524575.1 Aquimarina sp. | reverse complement strand
CACTCATAAACTCCAAAGCCTATCGGCGGAGTTTATTTTTAGCCTTTGCATTCAAAGCCTTGAATTTCTAAGAAAAATAGCTGAAGGTCGAAAAATAAACAGTTAAAATAATTAGTATAATACCTCTTGATTACTTTTTAGTGCGTACTTAAAATGTTACTTGGAGTATATTTAAACAATTTCTAAAAGTTGAAAATTATTTTTCCTGTTCTAAATGTTTAATGTAAGTGCCTAAGTTTTTCATGGTTTCTGCATCTAATTGAGGAGGATGAGAAGGGGTGTGATTTTTAAGCACTTTTCTAAGTGTTTCACACACAAGTAAACGAGCCTCAGGTTTTGAATCAGAAGGAATAACATACCATGGTGCATAGTCCGTTGAGGTATTTTTTATTGCTTCTTGGTAAGCGGATTGGTAGGCTTTCCAAAGTTTACGTTCTGCAAGATCAGCAGGAGAGAACTTCCAATTTTTTTCTGGTCTTTTTAGACGACGTAAAAGTCTATACTTTTGCTCTTCTTTGGAAATATGCAAGAAAAACTTTAAAATTAGCGTGCCATTTTCAGAAAGATGTCTTTCAAAATCATTGATTTGACGGTATCTTTGTTTCCAAAAGTTTTCATCTATAGCTTCTATTTTTGAAATTCCTGGGATATTTTCATTTAAAATATATTCAGGGTGTACTTTAGTAACAAGTACATTTTCATAGTGTGTACGGTTAAATACGCCAAAAGTTCCTTTTTGAGGTAGTACCAAGTAATGCCTCCATAAATAGTCTTGATTTTTTTCTCTAGTTGAAGGTACTTTAAAACTATGTACAGCTATTCCGCTACTATTAAAATCTTTAAAAACTTCTCTAATAAGACTGTTTTTACCAGCTGTATCCATTCCCTGTAAACATACTAATACTGCGTGTTTGCCATGAGCATATAGGGCGTTTTGTAGCTCTCCAAGTTTTTTTCTTGATTTTTCAAGTTTTTTTTCGAGTTCTTTTTTTGAAAACCCAAGTTCGGCTTTGGTATTTGTTTTAGCAATTTCAAATTTTTTACTTGCTTTGTATGTAGTCATCATGTACTAATGTTTTTTTT
>WTKB01000071.1:0-1503 GCA_011524575.1 Aquimarina sp. | reverse complement strand
TTTCAAAATCGTCTAGATACATTTTTTGAAAAATAGGATTATTCTCTTTGTTTGATCCAATAGTTTCTCGTATGATGTTTTTCTTTTTTGCTGCTATGTTTTCTGTGCTAGTTGTATTAAATGAAGAGATTTCTGATAAAGCAGTATAGAGTAATTGTTCATTAGGGTCTCCCAAAATCCCCATATTTGTAATGGATTCTTCGGCAATAATATCAGGTGTGAGTCCTGTTGATGGAACTACTTCATCATTGGCATTAACAGATCTATAAATTAGGGGTTGAATAGCGAAACTGTGATTGGTTGCAATACCTGTTTTACTATATAGGTTATCACTATCATAAAAGGTTACAGAAGCTTCTGATTTTCCAACAGTTCCGTTAGTAGCTCCAATATGAACAACGTCTATGTATGCGGATAAACTATTAATGAGCATTTCGCTTGCAGAGGCGGTGCGTTCTGAGGTAAGTACATATAGTTTAGTTAACCCTAAAGAATTTATAGGCGTTTCGTTTCTTGTAACATCTGTGAAGTTTGTAATTAAACTCAATGGAAATTCCTCTTCGAGATAAGTTTGAAAATCATTATTCCAGTTTTCTTTTACATAAACTTGATCCGAAAATTGCCCTGTAATCATTTGCCCTAAAGCTACACAAGTTGCGACACTACCTCCGCCATTGTAGCGTAAGTCAATGATAAGATTTTCAATACCTTCTGCTATAAAATTAGAAAAACTTTGATTGAGATCCTCTTCGGAGTGAGAAATAAAACTATTGTATAAAAGATATCCTACTTTACTACCTGATGATGATGATGTTAGTATTTTTTCTAAACCAATAGCAGGTTCTTGAAACAATTCTTTGGTTAAATCAACCTCATAATCTTCTATGAATTCTTGTGTTGAGGTGTCATAGCTTCCTATGGTAGCAGTATAATTTTCCTCATCAAAAACACTTCGGTAATTATTTAAAGTAGGTGTATTACCATTAATCTTTAAAATAAAATCACCTCGTTTTAATCCATTACGCTCGGCACTTCCTCCTTCTGATACGTAGTTGATTAATGCAATAACTTCATCAGATCCTGATGATTTTAGCATGTATTTAATATCCATACCTTCTGTTTTACTAATGCCTTGTTGGGCATCTTCAAATTCGGTGTAGTCTTTAATAAAAAAACTAAAACGGTCTTCAGTAGTTGTTAGTAAATCAAAGTAATCTTTTGGATAATAATCTTTGGTGATAGGAGGGTCATCAAAAAGGGGTTGTGAATCTTTATATAGATAGTAGGTGTCCATAGCTTGAAGTATAAAACTATTGACTTGGTCGTAAAAAGTAGCAACGTCTTCAGAAGTTATAGGCTCATCGTCAGCATCTTTTTCACTACAACTTCCTGTAGATAAAATTATTGATAGTAATAATAAATACCTAAAAACAGGCTTTTGAAAATAGAGGTTATAGAACATTATTTATATTTTTAAGGTTAAAAATACTTAAAAATTAGATA
>WTKB01000154.1:1969-9061 GCA_011524575.1 Aquimarina sp. | reverse complement strand
GCCTCTTTTAATAATTAAAAGAGGCTTGTTTATTTTATATCAATTTAAGAGCTTGCTTAAACAAGCTCTCAAAGAATCGTTGGTAAATACTAATTATAAATAATCTATTCTTCTACTTTTCCAACAATACCCCACTCCCTAGTTTCTAGTAATGGAATGGCCTGTTTGAACTTTAAAACTTTAGATTGACCATTTCTAATATTTTTTATAACTATTTTATCATTTCTACCAATTTTTTGTGCTTCACGAACCATAGTGTCAACTACGGGTTGTGCTTGTGCATTTTGTTGCTGTTGGATTCGTTTTTGGTTTTCTGCAGCTCTTGTTTCAAGATTTTGAATTTCCTCTTTATTCTCTATAGTATTTTGTAAATTATCGGATAACTCTTGTTCTCTAGTAATTTCTGGGTTTTGAGATGGTAATTCTGATTTAAATAAAAAGGAAATAATCTCTTTACCCATACGATCTAACATCTTCTTAAAAAGCTCAAAAGCCTCAAACTTATAAATAAGTAATGGATCTTTTTGCTCATGAACAGCAAGACGAACACTTTGTTTTAATTCATCCATTTTACGCAAATGATTCTTCCAAGTATCATCTATAAGTGCAAGAGTGATATTCTTTTCAAAATCCTCAATCACTTGTTTTCCTTGACTCTCATACGCTTTTTGAAGGTCAGTATTAACATTTAAAGTTTTTTGACCATCAGAGAAAGGTACACGAATGCGTTCAAAGTTAACATTTGGATCTTCATGTACTTTTTTAATTACCTGATATACCGCATTTGCTCTTTCTAACATCTGTTGCTCGTAAGCAGCTTCTACTTTTTCAAAAAGTATTTTGGTTAAATCTTTTACTGTGGTAAAAGATTTAAAAGTATCTTCAGAAAGAAGTTCTGTAATTCCAAAGTTCCTAAAAATCTCAAACTCTAAATTCTTAAAATCTTTACTTATAAAATGTTCCTGAGCAAGTTGTTCTGTAATATTATAAATCATATTTATAATATCTACTTTTAAACGTTTTCCATAAAGTGCATGCCTACGTCTTTTGTAAACCACTTCTCTTTGAGCATTCATAACATCATCATACTCTAAAAGATGTTTACGCATTCCAAAGTTATTTTCCTCTACTTTCTTTTGAGCACGTTCAATAGAATTAGATAACATTTTGGCTTGTAATACCTCACCTTCTTCTATCTTCATTTTGTCCATTAGTTTAGCTATTCGCTCTGAACCAAATAAACGCATTAGATTATCTTCTAAAGAAATATAAAACTGTGAGCTACCCACATCTCCTTGTCTTCCTGATCGTCCACGCAACTGTCTATCTACTCTTCTTGAATCATGACGTTCCGTACCGATAATAGCAAGTCCTCCTGCATCTAGTACTTCCTTAGAGAGTTTAATATCGGTACCCCTACCTGCCATATTAGTAGCAATAGTTACGACACCTTTTTTTCCTGCCTCAGTAACAATATCAGCTTCTTTCCCATGTAGTTTTGCGTTAAGGACATTATGCTCAATTTTTCTAAGTGTAAGCATTCTGCTGAGTAACTCGGATATTTCTACAGATGTAGTTCCAATAAGAACTGGTCTTCCAGACTTAGAGAGTTTTACAACATCCTCAATTACTGCATTGTATTTCTCTCTTTTGGTTTTATAGATAAGATCTTGTCTGTCATCTCTTGCAATAGGCTTATTTGTTGGAATCTCAACAACATCTAGCTTATAGATTTCCCAAAATTCACCTGCCTCTGTAATGGCAGTACCTGTCATTCCAGAGAGTTTGTCATAAAGTCTAAAGTAATTTTGAAGCGTTACTGTAGCTAGCGTTTGTGTAGCATCTTCAATTTTTACATTTTCCTTAGCTTCAAGGGCTTGATGTAGTCCATCAGAGAAACGTCTCCCATCCATAATACGCCCTGTTTGTTCATCTACAATTTTTACTTTATTGTCCATGACCACATAAGCAACATCTTTTTCAAAAAGAGAATAGGCTTTTAAAAGCTGCTTGGTACTATGAATACGTTCACTTTTTGCACTAAATTCTCTGTAGATCGCTTCTTTTTTCTCGGCAGCTTCCTCAGACGGAAGATTTTGTCTATCAATAGCTGCTAACTCTAAAGAAATTTCAGGAAGGATAAAGAAATTTGGATCGTCTTCACTAGAAAGATGTGCAACACCATTTTCTGTAAGTTCAATCTGATTATTTTTTTCTTCGATTACATAATACAAATCTGCATCTACAAGATGCATTTCTCTTTTGTTATCCTGTAAATAATAGTTTTCTGTTTTTTGTAAAAGCTGTTTTACACCATCTTCACTTAAAAACTTAATTAGTGCTTTATTTTTTGGAATTCCTCGATAGGCTTGTAATAATTTAAACCCACCATCTTTAGTATTTCCTTCTCTTATAAGCTTTTTAGCTTCCGAGAGTATTTTAACTAAAAACTTCTGTTGAAGATTTACAAGGTTACTAATTTTTGGTTTTAAGAATTCAAATTCATGTTCATTTCCACGTGTAACTGGTCCTGAAATAATAAGTGGTGTACGAGCATCATCAATAAGTACAGAATCGACCTCATCGACAATGGCAAAGTAATGATCTCCTTGTACTAAATCCTCAGGACTATGAGACATATTATCTCTTAGGTAATCAAAACCAAATTCGTTATTCGTACCATATACAATATCACAACGGTAAGCAGCATGTCTCTCCTTGGAATTAGGACGGTGCCTATCAATACAATCAATACTCAATCCATGAAACTGAAAAAGTGGTGCCATCCACTCGCAGTCACGCCTTGCCAAATAATCATTTACAGTTACTAAGTGTACCCCATTTCCTGTAAGTGCATTTAAATAAACAGGTAATGTTGCCATAAGGGTTTTTCCCTCACCTGTTTGCATTTCTGCAATACGCCCTTTATGCAAAGTAATTCCACCTATGAGCTGAACATCATAATGGATCATATTCCATTTTACTGTTGAACCTGCTGCATCCCAAGAAGTTGCCCAAAATGCTTTATCTTGTTCAATAGTTACATATTCTTTTGTAACAGCTAATTGCTCATCATTTATATTCGCAGTAACTTCTACAGTATCATTGTTAGTAAAACGTCTTGCCGTTTCTTTAACAACTGCAAACGCCTCAGGAAGAAGTTCATCTAAAGTTTTAGCAGTTCGTTTTTTTATTTCTTGTTTAAGCGTATCTATTTTAGCGTAGTAATCTTCTTTAAGATCAATGTTTGAAGTCTCAGAAGCCTTTAAATTAAGATCTTCAATTTGGCTTTGAAGATCTTTTCTATTGGTATCTATAGTATTTTTGAAATGAACTGTTTTAGCTCTAAGTTCATCATTACTTAGCTTAGTAAGCTGGCTCTCTGCTTTTTTAATCTTAGCAATAATTGGCTGAATATCTTTTATATCTTTTTTGGATTTATCTCCAACAAAAACTTTAATTATGCTATCTAGAATCCCCATGGATGTGATTTTTTTGGTGTAAATTACAAAAAAAAAAAGCCTCACTACCGAGACTTTTTTCAAATAGTTATTTTAAAGTAAATCTAAACGATATACTTTGGTCTAATACTTAATATTCGTCTTCATTCCAAAGGTAGTCCTCATCTGAAGGATAATCAGACCAGATTTCCTCTATAGAATCATAAGAATCTCCCTCATCTTCTATAGATTGTAAGTTCTCTACTACTTCTAGTGGAGCACCTGTTCTAATAGCGTAATCAATTAATTCATCTTTAGTAGCTGGCCAAGGAGCATCACTTAAATACGAGGCAAGTTCTAATGTCCAATACATAATTTTATTTTTTTTATGTAAAAACAAGTTTGTTTTTACATTTTATTATTGATTTATTATTCTCAAAAGAGATGTCTAACATAAAAATACAATTATTTTTATGGTATCCACTTTACTTCTTTTATATTTAAATCCATAGTCAATTTTCGTGCCAGTACAAAAAAGTAATCCGAAAGACGATTTAAGTATTTTAAAATAGTAGTATTTAATGGTACTTTTTGATGAAAAGACTGAATAAAACGTTCTGATTTCCGACAAATACTCCTACATACATGACATAATGACACGCTTTGATGCCCTCCTGGTAACACAAAATGAGTCATAGCAGGTAGTACCTCTTCAAAACGATCAATTGCTTCTTCGAGATTGGCAATCATATCATCTTGAAGGCTAATATTCTTTAAACGCTTTTGATCTTTGAAAATAGAAGCAAGTTCCCCACCAATAACAAATAAATGCTGCTGAATTTGTTGTAAAAAACCTTGATAGCACACGCAAGCTTCCTGACAAGCTAAAAGCCCTATAAAACTATTCAATTCATCTATAGAACCAATACATTCTATAACAGCATGAGACTTATGCACTCTTTGAGAACCGTACAAGGAGGTACTTCCATCATCCCCAGTTTTTGTATATATTTTCATTGATAAGTTATTAATTAATTCCTTCCTTTTTCATCAGGATAAAGTGTATAAACTGGCGGTGTTTGAAACACTTCTTTTGTATGAATATCAATAGCAGTTAAAGGCCCTTGAAAAGCAGCTCCGGTATCTATATTCCAAACACAGGAGGCATTGATAGGAATAGTTTGATTGATACGTGTAACAGGGGTATGCCCAATATATATCTCATCAAAAAGCGTTAACCTTTTAGGATAAGTGATTGCATCTTTACTCAGGTTAGGATCTACAGCTAATGCTAATTCCCATAAACTACGATCCCAATAGTACATTTTATGAAAATGTTCATGTTCTGGACCACGTACATTTGTAAAACCTGCATGTAAGAATAGTTTATTATCATTGGAAAGATAGTAATCCTCTAGATTCTCAAAAAAAGAGAATTGAGTTTCAATTTCTGACTTACTAAAACGAGCATAACTTTTTAATGTAGCTTTTCCGCCATGAACAAGCCATTGATCTGTATGTGTGCCCGTTTTTAGCCAACCATAACAAAGTTCATCATGATTACCTCTAATAAAAGTACACTGATGAGACTTTTTAAGCTCCATTAAATAAAAAATTGTTTCGGCACTATCACTCCATCCATCCACATAATCTCCTAAAAAAATCAAATGATCTTCTGGATTAGGTTTTAAAAGTTCCAATAATGCTTTTAAAGCTCTGAGTCCTCCATGGATATCTCCAATAGCAAAAGTTCTAGGTTGTATCATTAGATTTAAATTAAGTTCAAATGTAAAAAAGGTAGCACTAATATAGAAAAGTAGTCATTTAAACAAGCTCTAACAACACCCTCCTCCGTCATAATGAAAAGTAGATGCACTAATAAAAATATCATTACGATTTAAATCTATTAATGCTTGTGCTGTTTTATCACAAATAGCTAAGGGTTGATTTTTTACTAAAATATGTCCCTTTTGATCATCAAAAAAAGGCTCATCACCATAATATATCGCGGCTTTACCCGTAAAAACACAAGGCCCATCAATAGGCATTGGATCTTTAATTGCTGCAATTTCTATAGATTCTATATAAATTAACTCGGGCGTATTGTAATTTTTTGGATCTAAAATACGGTAAGGTTTACGAGCACGAACCTCGATAGTTCCAAAACCAACATCAGTAAGTGCTTTAATATAAGATTTTAACGGCAAACTCCCACTAAGGCACAAAGCTCGTAATCGATCATCATCTCTTAAAGAATCCGACATCTCTTGCTCACAAATAGGGTCACTCATCACCAGTTTTCCATTTGGTTTTAATACCCGATACATTTCTTTTAAAGCTAATACTAAATCTTCTGCTTTAAAAATATTAAATAAACAGTTTTGTGCTGCAACATCTATGCTATTTGTAGCTACAGGTAAATCTAACGCACTTCCTTTCTTTAAATCTATGAATTCACTTTTAAACCACGGATTAATTTTTTCTGCTTCTTTAAAATTATTAGAAGAAGCTGTTAACATTTCCTCAACAATATCTACCCCTATAACTCCATTTTTTGAACGATTAAAATAGGCTAATTGTAGTAACTCCATTCCTCCACCAACTCCAACATAAAGCATTTTAGGAGCATCACTAAGATCTCGTATATGAACCGTACTGCCACAACCATAGTTCATCTCTTGCATGATTTTAGGAATTTTTAATTCTGGAAGTTCCCAAACAGGGTTTGTAGTACAGCAAAGTCCTACATCAGGAGTCAGTGCAGCTTTTTTATAAAGATCATTGGTTGCATCAAGATAACTCATAAAATAACAGGGATTAAATACGGGCAATTAATTTTTTAAAAAGACAAATCATTGCAGGCTCAGCTTTGGCTGCCATAGCTATAATTTCTTCAATATTTACTTTGGAAAGATTGTCAGGATCACATTCATCTGTAAGAACAGATAATGCCATAACATCTAAACCTAAATGATTACCAACTATCACTTCTGGAACAGTACTCATACCTACAGCATCCGCACCAATAATTTTTAAATAACGATACTCTGCACGTGTTTCTAACTGTGGACCAGTAACACAAGCATAAACTCCTTGATGTAAGGTAATATTTTCTTGTTTAGCAATTTCTATAATTGGATCGGTTAACTTTTTAGAATAAGGAGCACTCATATCTACAAATCGAGTTCCGAATTGCTCCACGCCTTTAAAAGCTAAAGGAGAAGCATTTTGAAGATTAATATGATCATCTAAAAGCATGATTTCTCCCTTTTTAAATCCTGAATTAATAGCTCCAGCAGCATTAGAGATTAGTAAAGAATGAATCCCTAAAGCTTTCATAATACGGACAGGAAAAGTAACATCCTGAGCAGAGTATCCTTCATATAAATGAAAACGCCCCTGCATAACAACAACCTTTTTCCCTTCTAAATCTCCATAGATCAATCGACCTGTATGGAATTCTACAGTAGCTGTAGGAAAATTAGGAATATGGTTATAACTTACTTCTATAGGGTTTTCAATGATTTCTGCCAACTTACCAAGACCTGTACCTAAGATAATTCCTATTTCGGGTTTAACAAAGCCCTTATCTATTAAATATTCAGTAGTTTGATTGATAATTTTTAACATATTTTTTAAAAGTTTAATTGAT
>WTKB01000154.1:0-1869 GCA_011524575.1 Aquimarina sp. | reverse complement strand
ATAAAAATGCTATTTTTTCAAAAAACATTGAAATTCAGGAATGTTTATGATGTCTTCTAAATAATCAATATCATTTTTTAAAGCCAGTTCTTGATACTTTGTTCCTATTAACCTTTTTTTAGTTTCTTGAAGCACAGTATTTTCACCCCAAGAAATACCTGTAAAAATATCACTTGGCATACATTTACTAAAACCAATTAAATAATAACCACCATCTTTAGCAGGACCAATAACAGCTTCTTTAGTGTTTAAAATATCAAAACTTTCTTGAATTTCCAATTCATGAATTTCAAATAAATCACTTCCTATAACAATTATCTTTTCATAACCTTTAGTAAAACCTTCCTCAAAAGCATTTTGTAAACGCTCCCCTAAGTTGTTACCTTTTTGTACTTGTTTTTCAAAAGTTTCTGAACTCCAAATATCATCCTTATCAATAAACTCACTATACCATACTTGTTTATCACAATGGACAACTTGTTGTGTGATTTTACACGTGTGCGAGGATAAAAAATGATATATATTTAAAGCATTTACAGCCCCAATATCTTTTGCTAATCGGGTCTTGACCTGTCCTAACTTAGGATTTCTTATAAAAATAAGTAGTAGGTTTTTCGACTTCATTATAGACTCTTTAAAATAATTAAGAGCTTATTTAAAGAAAATACGAACTGTAATTCAAAAGTGATCCAAATTCTTACAATTTTGGATTACAGGAGGTAGTGCATTTAAACAAGCTCTAAGCAATAGTACCCTGACAACTACTTCCTGCACCCGCAGTACAACCATAACAGTGCTGAGAAATTTTAATTGTTCTTTCTAAAAGTGCTTGAGAATTAAAATCTTTGATATGTGGTTTTTCAATGGCAGCCTTTAAGCCTAACATCTGATTAAAATCACAATCGTAAAGATACCCTTCCCAATCTATTGATAAAGTATTTGTACACATGACATTATCGATGGTTCTGGGGTTAAAAGCTTCAACAAGGCTATACATGTATTCTTCATAATTTCCTGAAGCAATTAAATACTCTAAAAAACGAGAAATAGGTAAGTTAGTAAGTACAAATAATTGATTAAACTCAATACCAAAATCTTTAAATAAAGATTTTTTAAAGTCTTTTTCTAAACTTAATTGTTCGCTTGGTAAAAAAGCTCCTGAAGGATTATATACTAAATCCAATTTTAATGAGGTATTCGATTTTCCATAACCTCTTTTGTTGAGTTCCTTTAGCGCTTCAATAGAGGCATTAAAAACACCATCCCCTCTTTGACGATCTGTTTTTTCTTGAGACCAATGTGGCATTGAAGAAACTACATGTATTCCATGTTCTTTAAAAAAATCAGGTAAGTCATAGTATTTTTTATTTGCCCTTAGAATAGTAAGGTTGGAGCGTACAATAATATCTTTTACCTCTAATTTTGAGACTTCTTGAATAAACCATCTAAAATTTGGATTCATCTCAGGAGCACCACCTGTAAGGTCTATGGTATGGATTGGATGCTTTTTTAAAACTTTTAAAACATATTGTAAAGTCTCTTTTGACATTATCTCCTTACGGTCTGGACCAGCATCTACATGACAGTGTTTACATACTTGATTACACATGTATCCTAAATTGAGCTGTAATACCTCTAAAGGTTTCACTGTAAGATGCTCCTTACCCTGTTTTTGTAGCTGATCTTTAAAGGAAAGTAACGTTCCATTTGCAAAATCACCACTAGAAAGTAGCGCAAGTTGCTCTTTTTGCTTTGATAATTTATGAGCTCTTTTTTTTAAAGAAAATAAAGACATAGTTGTAAATGATAAAAAATTAAGAGCTTGTTTAAAGGGAATACGAACTGTAATTCAAAAGTTTAAGGTTTTGG